>MVQK01000071.1 GCA_002067515.1 Pelotomaculum sp. PtaB.Bin013
ATGGGGGGTAAGCATGAAAAGGAAAATAGCCATAGGGGTACTGTTGGTTCTGTTAAGTGCCGGCGCTTATTGGGGGTACGTCAAATATGGCAAAACACAACCGGCGGGTATCCAGGCAACAGGCACTATTGAAGCTACAAAGGTGCAGTTATGCGCTAAAGTGCCTGGCGCCCTCCAAAATGTCACGATTAATTCCGGTGATCCTGTAAAAAAAGGTCAACTTGTGGCTATAGTCGCCCGCAATGACTTGATTGCCCAGAAAGAGAGAGATGCGCTTGGTGTTCTAAAGGCCGAAGCGCAATTGGCAGATCTGACATCAGGCGCCAGATGGCAGGAAATAAAAGACGCTGAGATTGCTGTCAACATCGCCCGGACAAATTATGACAAAACCGATAAAGATTATCAAAGGGCTTTGGCGTTATTTCAAGCGCAGGCGATTTCCAAATCCGAAATAGAAAACGCGGAAACAGCTTTGCGGCAAGCTAAAAACCAGGTGGATTCAGCCGAATCAAAACTAAGCTTGTTAGAATCCGGCAGCAGGCCGGAGCAGATTGAAGCAGCCAGAACTGAACTTGAGAGAAACAATGCAATCCTGAAGGCTTCAGAGGCGGCACTGGAAGATACTCGTGTAGTCAGCCCGATTGACGGGAGCGTTTTAACTAAGAATTTTGAGGAAGGTGAATTTATTCAGGCCGGCGCTTCGGTGGCAACCGTTGTCAATACCAATGACATGTGGATAAAAATATATTTGCCCACTGACGACCTGCCCAAAATAAAAATAGGGCGGCAGGTCGCCTTCACAGTGAGCGGGAGTGAGGAAAAATATACGGGAATAATTGAAGAAATCGCTACCAGTGGAGAGTATACGCCGAAAACCATTCAGACTAAAAAAGAACGCGCCAATATTGTCTATGAGGTTAAAATTAGAATTAGTGACGAAAACGGCACATTAAAGCCGGGTATGCCTGCCGATGTCACCATTGATGAGCAGAGGTGACGGTGATGGAGCAAGTGAACATTGATAACATAATTGAAACAGAATCATTGACAAAAGTGTTTGGTGACCTGACAGCAGTCAGTGGCGTTACCTTAAAGGTTGCCAAGGGCGACATTTGGGGTCTGGTGGGGCCTGACGGCGCCGGCAAAACCACCCTGATGCGCATGTTTTGCGGCTTAATCGAACCTAATAGCGGCAGGATTACCCGGACAGGTGACAGCTTTGGCTATATGCCTCAAAAATTTAGTTTTTACGGTGATTTGACAGTTGCGGAAAATATCAATTTTTTTGGCGCCCTGTACAAAATAGACAGCAAAACGATCCGCCGGCGTTCCGACGAAATACTGGAGATAACTGATTTAGCCGGCTTTAAATCACGGTTTGCCGACGACCTTTCCGGGGGAATGAAACAAAAACTGGCCCTGACTTGCGCTCTATTGGCCAGGCCCGCCTTATTGATTCTTGATGAGCCGACCTACGGAGTTGACCCGGAATCCCGCAAAGAATTCTGGAAAATTTTATACGAGCTGAATAAAGAAGGAGTCACGATTGTCGTTTCTACCCCATACATGGATGAAGCGGAACTATGTAAGAAAGTTGCTTTAATGAGCAGGGGAATAATTATGTCGACCGGTGATCCCGGCAGTTTAAAAAAGAGTTTTCCATACGGAATCCTGGAACTGAAGGCGAGTGCGCGGGATCTGGACTTCATCAACGACCTTCCGGAAGTGGTTGACGGCGATTTTTACGGCGATAAGTACCATGTGGCAGTGTATGATGTAGAACAAGCAAAAGCCGCCATCATAAATTTGCTTTCGGAAAAGAAAGTGGCAATCCATTACATAAGGCAGATACCGCCCTCAATGGAGGATGTTTTCGTAGCTATGACAAAAGAAGAGGTGGTTTAATGGAATACGCGGTAACCACCCATGATCTTACCAGAATGTTTGGTTCTTTTACCGCTGTCGACAGAATCAACATTAACATCAGGCCGGGAGAAATATACGGCTTTTTAGGGCCTAACGGTTCCGGAAAGACGACCACGATGAGAATGCTGTGCGGGCTGTTGGAGCCCACTTCTGGCTCCGGTTCCGTGCTTGGTTATGACCTCGCCCATGAATCGGAAAAAATCAAGCAAAATATTGGCTATATGTCTCAGAAATTCAGCCTGTATGACGACTTGACCGTTTATGAAAACCTGGTGTTCTACGCGGGGATGTACAGTATCCCATATCACGAGCGTAAAAAAAGGATTGCTGAAATGGTTGAGATGGCCTTGCTGGTTGGCAAGGAAAGTGAGTTGCCGGCAAATCTGAGCGGCGGGTTGAAGCAACGGCTAGCCCTTGGGTGCGCTATTATGTCCCGCCCTTCTATATTGTTCTTGGACGAACCTACCAGCGGGGTCAGCCCGACCAGCAGGCGAATGTTTTTTAAAATTATTCAAAAGCTGGCGAACGAGGGAACAACGGTTATGGTCACTACTCATTTTATGGATGAAGCGGAAAGGTGCCATAACATTGCTTTCATTTCCGGGGGGAGCCTGATTGCCAACGACACGCCGGACAACTTGAAAAATAAAGTGATTGAAGGTTGCATGGTCGAAGTGGACCTGTCGGACGCCATGGACCGAATGAAAGATCTGGAGTCGCTGCCCTTTGTGAAAGAATGCTCCATCCATGGGCCGCTGCTGCACGTGCTGCTTGATTCCGAGAAAAATGTCGCGGCATTTGATCGGTATACCGGAGTGAAAGCCAGAGTGATCACACCTTCTCTGGAAGATGTATTCATAACCCTGGCTAAGTTGAAAAGAAAGCAGGAATCTTAAATGAGCAGAATACTGGCGATCTTGAAGAAAGAGTTTTTACAGATGAAAAGGGACCGGTTGACGCTCGGCATGGTCTTCATGCTCCCATTGGTGCAGTTGCTGCTCTTTGGTTATGCCATTCAGACTGAAGTGAAGCATATATCCACGGTTGTTTTTGACCAGTCCATGTCCATTGAAAGCAGGGACCTTCTGGATTCTTTCAGTTCTTCAGGGTACTTTGATATTACCTCCACAGCGAAAGGATATGCGGAAATAACGGAAATGATTGACAGCGGCAAGGCCAAGGCGGGAATCATTTTTCCGCCTGATTTTGCGGAAAAGCTGCGCAGGGGTGAGACAGCGCCGGTACAGGTGCTGGTGGACGCCAGCGACAGTATGGTGTCTAATTCCGCTATTGCCATAGCCAACTCGATAGGGCTGTTAAAATCGCAAAAAATCATTATGCAGAAGACCGGCGTGCAAAGCCTGCCTTATGATATCAGGGTGCGCCCATGGTATAACCCCGACGGCATTACCGCTTATTATATGGTTCCCGCCATCCTGGGGATTATTGTGACTATGACCATGGTTATGATGACCTCAATGGGAATAGTCCGGGAACGTGAAAAGGGTACCCTGGAGCAGCTTATGGTTACCCCGGTGAGGTCGTATGAGTTGATGATCGGCAAAGTAATTCCTTATATTGCCCTTGGTTACCTGCAGATCACCGTTGCTCTCCTGATGGGCGGTATTGTTTTTGGAGTGCCCATACGGGGCAGCATATTGGAGCTTTATTTGTTAACATTGTTTTTCATCACGGCATCACTGGGAATCGGCATATTTATTTCAAACATAGCGAGAAATCAGATGCAGGCTTTTCAGATGTCTTTCTTTGTTTTCCTGCCGAGTATCATGCTGTCCGGCTTCATGTTTCCCCGGGAAGCCATGCCCTCAATAATCCAGTACATTGGGAATGTATTTCCTCTGACATTTTACCTGACAATTATCCGGGGAATCGTATTAAAAGGGATCGGTTTCCGGTATTTAATGCCCCAAGTTATGTCGTTGCTTATTTTTTCGATAATTATGATGACCTTGAGCATTATCAAGTTTAAGAAAAAAATTGCCTGAAATTACAGCCTTGGGTGGTGTATAGAATGGACTACAAGCAAAGAATTTTAACTGCCTTTAATGAATTGGCCTTGCAGCGGGGATTTTCCGGCGTTACGATGGACGAGTTGGCAACCCACGCCGGAGTCAGTAAAAGGACTATTTACCGTTACTTTAATAGTAAAGAAGAAATAATTGACACATTGCTGAATGATATTTTAAGTGGTTTTGAACAAAAAATCCTACAGATGTTGGATTCTTGTGAAAATCCGGTGGAAAAGATATCAAATATTATTAAAATAGTCCCAAGGATAACCGAGAAGCTCACTCCGGCGGCTCTTCATGATTTGCATAAGTATTACCCTCATCTTTGGGAGAAAATCGAACAGTTTCGGGCAAGACGGATTCAGCATTTATTCGATGATCTCCTATTAAACAATAAATACCGTTGTTTTAAGTCCGTAAATCCGAAAATATTCACTACAGCGTTGCTGGCCAGTATCAGGTCGGTGGTTAACCCGGCTTTTATTATAGACAACAACTTATCCGTGGAAGAAACAATTCAGACATTATTCACTATTTTTTTGTCAGGTATTGTGTTGGAGGAATGAAGTCATCATTCTTTCCGCTCTTTTTCCTCGCGTAATTTTTGTCTAACGTCAGTCCAAAGGTCTCTGGTTTGGTTAATAATCATTGGAAACATTGATTTTGCCGGGTGTCTCAAGACACGGTCCAGCCATTTTGCCGATTCTCTGATATTACCCGTATTCAGGTTTAATACACCCAGCAAGTAAGCTGTATTTATCTCCGCCTTTGCGGAAAAATCTTCTTTTTCAAAAGCCAGCGAAAGGCTTGCCAAGGCTCTTTCAATATATTTCCGTTCTTGTTCGCCTTCATCTTTAAACCTGTAGAACCAGGCAATTTTTAAATACATCATGCCCATCTGGGATTTTTTGACGGCCCTGCCCTGGAGGCAGTAAATAGCCAACAGGAAAGTTTCTATAGCGTCTTCCAAACTACGGACCCCACTATAGTCTTTTAATTTATTATTCTGCCAGAATGTCATCAGGCGCGATTTTATTTCTTCCGACTGTTCTTTTTTTAAGCGCATTCCTTGGATCTCTTCGTTATAGGTAAAGCCACAAATAGGACAAACACTCATTTCATAATAAATCGGATTAATATACTTGTGGTGTTGACAGAAATCATAATCCATCTTCACGGATTGAACGTATTTTGACAAAGCTTTCGGTGTTTCGAATTTAGCGTTGCAAATTGGACAAACGGCTTTTTTATAATACAACATTTCTTTTTGCTCAATCTCTTTTTTGGCGTCTGCCTTATCATCTTCCTCATCAGCATGTTCGACATCGTTTAAATGCTGTTCCAATATATCCGCGAAACCGTTTTCCTCTTTTTCTTCCGGGGCATACGTATCTTTTTTAACGCTGAATTCTTTTGTTTCCTTGGTTAACTGCTCTTGTCGCTCGTCATTGAACTGTACGGGTATATTGGCGGCGGTAATCTGGTTTTGGTCGGTACCCTGGTTAGTTAACTTGCGGTTGGTTTCAATTAATATTTTATTTCGGATATTTGATTGTCGAAGTCTTTTGCTTAAAGTTTCAATTATTTTTACAGCTGCTCTCGGGTTATCATCTAGAAATTCTAGAAAGTCTTTTCGTTCCAGACTAAAAATAATTGATTTTTCTAATGTCCTGGCGCAGGCAGAGCGATATCCGCCGTCTAACAGACTCATTTCACCAAAAAAATCTGACGGTTCAAGTGTTTGGATAGCCATTTCCTGTCCAGTGGTCGATTTTGCATATATTAAAACTTTACCTGATATGATTAGGTATAAGCTTGAACCTTGCTCACCTTCAGAAAATATATTCGTATTTTCTTCAAAACGCTCAAGGCGCATTTTTTTAACCAAGTCTTGTAAAGGATAGTTTATGTCTTTAAAAAAAGGTATCTTCTTTAAAATGCTTTCAAGAGCATCCATGTATGATTTCACCCACCTTTAAGATTTCAGTTAATATTCTATACTACCAAAATATCAATTGAAAGGAATTTTTACTTATTGCAAAGGTGGATTTTTTTCTCAGCTAAAATAACTGTGTTCCCGCATAATATCCATGAATTAAAAACAATAAAAAAAATTCCCTGTATTATGGAATAGGGAATGGTGGGGAGAAAGCCCCTCTAGATGGGTGATTATATTAAAGGAGGTATTAAAAATAATTATAATTATTTTTAATTATCCTACATGAGAAAAATTTCCCAATTTTTTAGGACTTTAGTCCTAAATTGCAGTAACCTTAATGTTTATTAGTTACAATAACACTTAGTTATGACTAACTTCTTTTTTCATCCAATCAGTGATGTTGACGGTATACTCTTTTTCGCTGAAGCGGGATAAAAACTTGTTAGATGAATCATCGAAACCCATCATTAAATAAAGGGCGACTCCAGCGGCCAGCATTGGAGTGTTATATTTTATCAGAATAAATATGGTTATGAAAGGTAAAATGAAGTATAGAACTTTTGGGTAAAATGTTTTTATATAACGCATATACTACCCCTTCTTTGTAAAGGAATCCCGGGGTTACTGGTAACCCGGCTATCATGGTACTACACGATACTTTAGACCCGTGGCTTTGCGTCCATAGTTTTCACTATGTTTGCCTTTTTCAGTTTGCGTTGTTACTATATTATAACAGCTATTTAAAATAAGAAAATGTGAAAGGAGAACTATTATCACAGGACTATGGTCCTATTTTTTACGACATTCAGGTAGGAAAAACCGTATAAAATGTCAAAATCAATTGTTTGTACAATAGGGGCAACATTGAAGCATACTGTGTGAATATCTTCATAATTATCACATGACAATTCAATCAAGAAAGGATTTACCGTAACCTGGTATTGGAGGCAAGTTGACTTTAACTACTTGTTCGGATAAAATATTAAATGCGCTAGTTGTTAACTAAAAATTTATTTAATTAAGCTGATGTGGCTCAGGGGTAGAGCAGCGCACTCGTAATGCGCAGGTCGTGGGTTCAAATCCCACCATCAGCTCCAAATTATACAGCAATGGCAAGGGTTCCGAGGTTGGAGGTCCTTGCCATTAGCTATCAAAGAGGTAATTTAGTAACATTTTAGTAACATCCATTTTTTGGTAGCTATTATTTCTTTAGATAATCCTCCAAACCCTGAGCCG
Organism: Pelotomaculum sp. PtaB.Bin013; assembly: GCA_002067515.1. Classification (GTDB taxonomy): domain Bacteria; phylum Bacillota; class Desulfotomaculia; order Desulfotomaculales; family Pelotomaculaceae; genus Pelotomaculum_D; species Pelotomaculum_D isophthalicicum. Next base: position 7,132 of record MVQK01000071.1, read on the forward strand.
CTTCCCGTCCCAATCCGGGGGTAACGTGACTGTAAATATCTCCAGTAATCCCTACGCTGGCATGTCCTAATCTTTCACTTACAATTTTAAGAGGTACTTTGTTTTGCAGTAGGAGACTCGCGTGTGTATGGCGCAGTTTATGGAAGGTTATAGATATTCCCATCTTGCCAGCTAACTTTGTAAACCGACTTGATAATGTGGGAGGATTAATGGGCCGACCATCTTCCAGACAACAGACAAGGTTATAATCCTGCCATAAATCACCTGCCGCCAGCTTCCATTTTGCATGTTGTTTTTTGTGCTTTTTTAAGGTCTCTATTACCAAAGGAGGTATATCAATTGCCCGTCTGCTGTGGCCTGTTTTTGGTTCTTTGAATTCGGGCGTGTCGGCCTTAACCTGACTGCTGGATTGCCTGATGTTAATTGTGCCGTTGGTAAAATCAACGTCCCGCCATGTCAACCCCAAGATTTCACCCATCCTCATGCCGGTATAAATAGCCAAGAATGTCGGCAGGTATAGGTAACTTCCCTCCAGCCCCTGTAATAACGTGTCAATCTCATCCTTATTAATTATTTTAGCCTCCTTCTTTTCAGCCCGTGGAGCCTTAACCCGGTCAGCGGGATTATAACTTAACAGTCCCCAGTCTACCGCCTGATCAAGCGCCTTGTGAAGTACAATATAATGGTATCTTACCGTTGCTCCTGAAAGTGACTTGCCCACCGTCTTTTTATTATCCTGTCGGCCTGCCGACAGTTCCGAATCAATGAACTCTTGAATAAGGAGCGGGGTTAGGTTGGCAAGTTGACATCCCCCAAGTTTAGGAATTATGTGCATGTTTAAAATCCCCTCATATCGCCTGGCCGTTTTACTTGCCAGGTCTACCTTATGTGTGTTGAACCACCTTTCCATATACTCCTTAACCGTCAGTTTGCCAGGGTTTGAAAATATGCCCTTTTTATTCTGATTAATTGAATCATTTAGCCAGTCTTCGGCTTGTTTGCGCTGGTCGAATGTCTTTTTAACTTGCTTCCGCTTACCCGTTGCCGGGTCCGTTACCCATAACATGGCTGAATAGGTTGTCTTTCTCGCACCCTCGTTTTTAATAATGGTTCCACGCATCCTTTATATCACTCCTTCAAAATAAAATTTTTCCCTCAAACGTGCAGGGTACTAACCGACGTTGGTGACATAGGTACTCAAATAATAACAATTATTCCAGAAAATGGGCAAAGCTATATATGTAACATCCGCTCCCTGGCTGACGCCCTGCTTGCGGCTGGGTCACTGCTCAGGCATCCAGCCGGCTCCTATGTCCATCAGCAGCGGCTACACGGTTAAGCACCAGGGGAAATGAGGATAACTCCTTTGGGAGTGACGGTGCAGGAAGGGTTATGCTGTCCAGGCTGGCCTTCCTGCTATTGAATTGATTCTTCTTGTATGGCTCCGGTGTTAGTAGCGCCGGGGCCATTTGGTTTATTTATCATCTTTAATATGACTGTAACCATTAAACCAATTTAAAACATCTGACTTCTTAAATCTCCACACACGACCGATATAACTCCCTTTCAATTCCCCCTTTCTTGCATATCTCCTGACCGCACCTTCAGACATTTTTAGGAAGGCAGCCACCTCTTTAATAGTCATAATCTCTTCTTCCAACAGATCACCTCCATATCCAATATTACCAGAAAACATATTTACAGTCAATGCTAAGTTATATTAAGTTTAACTATTTACAATCAATACATACTATGCTATACTATTTCTAGGTTCCGATAACTAAAACGTATCGGAAGTTAGTACCTAAATTATGGGAGGGAATTAGTAATGGAAAACAGTATGATTCAAGTCAACCACTCAGTAGAATTAAGGACTGCCGCAAGCAAGGCACATGACTACATAGCCCAGGCTAAAGCTCAGAATACTATTAAGTCATACCGTGCCGACTGGCAAGACTTCACT
>MVQK01000072.1 GCA_002067515.1 Pelotomaculum sp. PtaB.Bin013
TTTTTTATGCTGTTTAAAAACAATAGTATAAGTTTGTTAAATGAAGGAAAGCATAATTTTGCATTATAAGGAAAGGTTAAGTTCATTAAATAATAGGAGGTTTTTTAATGGAAGAGCAAGAAAGCAAAGTCCCTGCGTTAGGCGCGCATGAGGCGTATCAACTTGCCAAAGTGACAAAAATAGCGCCGCAATTCGATTCGATTACTCCAAGATGGTTACCAAAGTTATTGGAATGGAAGCCTCTTGAAGCAGGAATTTTTAGATTGAATAAAGTTAAAGAGGGAGAAACTCCTCTGGATATTCTCTGCAGTCAGCAAGACGACGTAAAAATACCGGAGGGTTTTGTCAATTATGAGTCAAACCCTCGTGAATACATACTAACCTCAATATCTACGATAATCAATGTTCATACCCGCATATCCGACATATACAGTTACCCTACGGACCAAATCAAAGAACAGCTTCGCCTGAGCATGGAAAGCTTAAAAGAAAGACAGGAAAGCCAACTCATTAACAGTGACGATTACGGACTATTAAAAAATGCGTCTGATTCACAAAGAATTCAGACGCGCAAAGGTTACCCCACTCCGGACGACATGGATGAACTTATTTCAAAAGTATGGAAAGAGCCTTCATTTTTCCTCGCGCATCCAAGAGCTATAGCGGCATTCGGCCGTGAATGCACCAGACGTGGAGTACCACCTGCGACAGTAAATTTATTCGGCTCGCCGTTTTTAACATGGAGAGGTATTCCAATTATTCCCACGGATAAACTGTTAGTCGACGGTCAGAAAAAACCGGAGAGTCAAACCGGCAAAACAAATATCCTCCTTGTCCGCACCGGCGAAAAGAAACAGGGTGTTATAGGCCTCTTCCAGGCAGGTGTTCCAGGGGAACAGTCGATGGGTTTATCGGTAAGATTCATGGGGATAGATAAAAACGGAATAGCATCATATCTTCTTGCGATATATTGCTCTTTAGCCATTTTGACGGAAGACGCGGTTGGGGTGCTCGAAGACGTGGATGTGGGTAACTATTATGAATATAACTAATATCGAGGCTATGGCAAGCGAATATTTCCCCGAGTTTTCCGCTCAGGAAACCCCTGCTAAGAGTTCTTCTATTCAAAAATTTGCGCCAAACCCGGCGCCAATAAAGAATGCTTTTTCGGAGGAGGATTTCTTAAAAGCAATCCCGGACGCCCTGAAAACAGATGACATCAGGGTATTTCCATCCATAACTGATCTCGATAAATATTATCAGGCGGCAATTCAAGATGAATGGCAGCAGTTTTCCTTTCTTGAAAATGCCGGATCGATTTTATCGTCTAATCCCACCGGATCAGTTAATAATAATGAAACTCTTAATAATTACCCGGCTCCCGGTGTAAGTATCGCACCAGTGATCGTTCCTTTAGCGGATTTTTCTTTTGAGCATTTTGACGTGAACGCTGTCCGCAGGGATTTCCCAATATTATCGGAAAAAGTTAACGGTAAAAACCTGATCTGGCTGGATAACGCGGCGACAACCCAGAAACCCAAAAGCGTCATCGACCGGTTAGTCTATTTCTATGAACATGAAAACTCGAACGTGCGCAGAGGGGCGCACACCCTTGCCGCCCGCTCGACAGATGCTTACGAGGGGGCAAGAGATACAGTAAGCAAGTTTCTTAACGCTCCTTCATCCTCGGAAATTGTTTTTGTCCGCGGGACAACCGAAGCGATCAATTTGGTCGCGCAGAGCTTTGGAAAATACAACCTTCAGAAAGATGACGAGATTATCATCACCTGGCTTGAACATCACGCCAACATTGTTCCCTGGCAGATGCTCTGTTCTGAAACAGGAGCCAAACTTTGTGTTGTTCCCGTTGACGAAACCGGTCAGGTGCTTTTGAATGAGTATGAAAAGCTGCTTAGCTCCAGAACGAAAATAGTCGCGGTTACTCATGTTTCCAATGCGCTGGGCACCATTGCCCCGGTAGCGGAAATGGCGCAGATGGCGCATCGATATGGAGCGAAAGTTTTAGTCGACGGAGCGCAGGCTGTTTCTCATTTGAAAGTGGATGTTCAGGCTTTAAACAGTGACTTCTATGTGTTCTCCGGACACAAGGTTTTCGGCCCGCCGGGGATAGGGGTTTTATATGCCAAACCTGAAATTTTGCATACTATGCGCCCTTATCATGGCGGCGGAAACATGATTTTTGATGTGACTTTTGAAAAAACTGTTTATCAGGACCCACCACACCGGTTTGAGGCGGGGACAGGGAATATCGCGGGCGCTGTCGGGCTTGGCGCCGCCATAGATTATGTTAATTCCCTGGGTATGGAAAATATCAGAAGATACGAGCATAATCTTCTGGAATACAGTATGGACGCTTTAAAGCGCATACCCGGCTTAAGACTGATCGGTACGGCCAAAGAAAAAACAAGCGTGCTGTCCTTTGTCTTGGAAGGTTTCACCACGGAAGAAGTCGGCAGTGCCCTGAGCCAGGAAGGAATAGCTGTCCGGGCAGGCCATCACTGCGCCCAGCCGATTTTAAGGAGGTTCGGGCAAGAGAGCACCGTCAGGCCTTCACTGGCGTTTTACAACACATGTGAAGAAATAGACTTGCTGGTTTCAGCGCTCTGGAATTTAAAAAGCGGTCGTAATTTTGGTTAACGCGCTCTGATAATGTTATGGAAGAAATAACGGGTTACAACTCCAAATAAATGTTTTTTAGTTAACCAAATAGTTCATGGGGGCGCAAATATAAAGAAGCTTTGATTGTTATAATATCGCTTCTATTATTGGCGTAGCTGGTGTAGCTATACATCACATGTTACTTAACCATTTCTCTACCCCTGTTTACAAAGGCAAATAACTAAATATATGCGTAAATCACCGGAGGTTATTGACACCTGGTTCAACAAGAAGCATATTATTATTGAGGTGAAGTTATGATTAATTTCAAGCCAATCGGCGTCATTCAATCTCCGTTTAAAAAACCGAAAGGAACACCTATTCAGACGACAGCGGCGCGGGACACTGCCGGTGTTATTGAAGTATACCCCGAGTATATTGAAGGGTTAAAGGATATTGAAGGGTTTTCTCACCTTATTTTGATTTACCATTTTCACTTGGCGAAAGAGTCTACTTTATTAGTGAAACCATTCCTGGACAATGAACTGCACGGAGTCTTCGCCACGCGCGCTCCTAGCAGGCCCAATGCTATTGGTTTTTCGGTAGTGCGTCTTGCTAAGGTTGAAGGCAATATACTCCACATTCTGGATGTAGATATTGTTAATGGGACTCCTCTTCTGGATATAAAACCTTATGTGGCAGAATTTGACGTCAGAGAAGCGGTCAAAATTGGGTGGTTTAAAAACAGTGTTCAAAAACTTTCATCTACAAGAGACGACGGGAGATTCGCAAAATAGATCGCAGGGCATGCCTGGGTTGTTCTAGAGAGGCAAAATGAATTACGTAATTGTTGAAAACGGGATAAATAAGTACATTGAATTTATTTCGGCTGCCTTTCCATTGAACACCGAACAAGATGCCTTGGATCTGGTGGCCTTATGCGGAGAAAAACCGCGGTTATTATTCCTGAGCAATTTGTTATTAAAGGTAAATTAAGGGACATGATTTCGGAAACAAACAAAGGAAATCACTTTAGGATTTTTAAAACCAGGGAAGACGCGGAAATCTGGCTTACCAACTAAGAAAAGAAGTTCGATAGTGAATTCGAAATCACTCGAAAATGCTCAGAAAATATCTCCTGAAACTTAATAAATACTATATAATAAATTAGGAAAAGCTTTAATGGATCAGGAGAGAGTGATTTCAATGTCCAAAAACATCTCAAAGTATCCTGTACTCGTCTTGCTTGGGCTTCTGGTTATTGTCTTATGCTCTGCATCGTCAGAAGCCTTTTCTTCCAAAAGATCTGATTCTCACCGTATTTTCCTGCAATATCTTCAGGCCTATGGACCTGATTCTTATTCTGACTACCGCAAGCAACTTTCCCTGGTAACAGACAGCACCAATGGTATTACCGCGGTTTCGCCCAACTGGTATCACTTAAATAATTCCGCCGACGGGACTTTCACCGGTCCCTGGGAACTTTCCAGCGGCAACTATAATCAGCTGGTTGCCGTTGCCCATCATCGCGGTTTTGAAGTTTTACCGCTGATTGCGGCGGACTGGGACGATACAGGAAAGATGACCTTGTATAATGTGCTAAGCCAAAAGACCTCCCGTTTAAATTTAGTTAATCAAATAGTTGGAATGATCACCTCTTCAGGGGCGGACGGGGTCGTGATTGATTTTGAGTATATGAGCGGTTCCACCGGACCTTTTCTCACGCAATTCATGCTGGAACTCTCCTCCGAACTACATGCCCGGGATAAATTGCTTGTGGAAGCCGTGCCGTCACGCACGTCTACAAGCAGATCTTACACAGCGTTTGACTACCAAAGCCTGTCCCTGGCAGTGGACTATCTAGCAATTATGACATATGATTACAGTACCTCCGAGCCTGGGCCCATTGCTCCTCCTGACTGGATCAAACGAGTCCTGGACTACGCCCGGGCTCAGCATGTAGCCATGGACAAAGTTCTTCTTGGCCTTCCATACTACGGCCGGGACTGGGCGTCAACAGGTCCCACGTACGAGGCGCATGCTCTGGGTCTGGCCCAGGCATTGAGCAGGTCAGCGGAATATTCCGCCTCGATCGAACGGGAAACAACACAAGCAGACCTAGTGGGCATACCTCATTACAGCTATCAGGATGAGAGCGGAACGCAGCATTTTGTTTATTATGATGACTATGACAGTTGGCGGGCCAAGCTGGGTTTTCTGGATGAATATAACCTTGGAGGCGTCCACTGTTGGTCCGTCATGTGGCTGAATGACAATACAGCCCGCTCGCTATTTTCCCTGCTGCGCGAACTGTCATAAACTGAGGTTTAGCAGTACACTTGAGGAGGATATGATTTTGATCTCTCATCTTGAACACCTCGAAAAGATTAGACAGAACCTGCCCGCGACACAAAATATTGTGTATATGAATACCGGCGCCACTGGTCCTTTGCCTGTAACGGCCATACAAGCCGTTCAAGAAGCTCAACAAGCTGAGTTGTATAATGGAAGGATTAATAAAGAAGTAGTGCAACTTAAAAAACGGGCCAAGCTCGAAACCAGACAATTGCTTGCTGAATTAATTAAGGCTAATAATGATGAGATCGTCTTAACCAGAAACACCACAGAAGGCATTAACCTGATCATCTCAGGGATTAAGTGGCAGCCGGAGGACGAAGTGATTACTACCAATATTGAACATGCCGCCGTGCTGCTGCCGCTCTTTTTACTTAATCAGAGATATGGAGTCAGCATAAAAACAGCCCGGGTTGACGGTAATCCGCTAAGAGCGTTCAAAGAACTGATAAGTCCCCACACCAGGCTTATCGCCATTTCCCACGTTTCTTACAGCACCGGAGAACTGTTGCCTATACAGGAAATCGCTCAGTTAGCCCACCAACACGGGATTCCGGTACTAATCGACGGCGCCCAGGCTGTTGGCGCCATACCGGTAGATATAAGCGAATTGGGAGTGGACTTTTACAGTTTCTCCGGTCAGAAGTGGCTTTGCGGCCCGGAGGGCACCGGCGCCCTTTATATCCGCCAGGAGCGGTTAAATGACCTGCACCCGGCATATATCGGATATGCATCGGTAGAACATTTCGACCCGGAGGGGTCTTTTAGCTTTCACAGCACTGCCCGCCGCTTTGAGTTTGCCACAACAAATACGCCGTCACTGCTCGGCCAAGGGGCCAGTATCCGTTGGCTTACCGAATATGTTGGTCTGGACTGGGCTTTTGACCGGATCAAGACTCTTCATCACTTGACCAGACAGGAATTGGCGACTGTTACGGACGTTACAGTCTTGACTCCTGCAGCGGCGGCCGGCTTGATTAGTTTTCAGCTGAACGGGGTGGAACCGCAGCAATTAGTCAAGACTTTGGCCAGTCAAGGCATTATTATTCGCACAATCAAAGAGTTAAATTGTGTCCGGGCTTCCATCGGTTTTTTCAACACCGAAGAAGAAGTAGAGTGTTTGGTTAAAGCCGTCAGGCAAGCGCGAAGAAAAGCATGTTCCCATTCAGTGTGCCGGTAGAAGACGCCCTTCCTGGCGCTCACAGCCAGATCACCATTTGCTCACAAAAACCTCATAAAATATTTCCCTTAAACTCCAAGAAAGGACCTGGTTACTTGCTAACCAGGTCCTTTCCCTTGCGTGGATATTTGTGAAGTTTTCGTAACATATTTGCATAAAATATAGCGTATTTTCATGTTACTAATTAATTTGAATAGGAGCTATCGCATGCAAAAAGAGGAGTTTTCCCAAATATGCCGTGAGTTGTCGTCCGGCAGCAACCACGCCCTTTCCGGGGCAATTTTGCCCGTAGTTGAAGAACATCTGGCCTTCCACAATAAAAAGAAGCTGCCGGTGATCTGGCTTGAGACCAACGACAGCGGTGACAACAATATAGCTTTTATGAACACTACTTACCCCTACTTGGGCCGGGTTTTCACGGAAATGATCGATCTGCTTTACAGCAACACCTTCATGGCCGCCCAGGGTAGGGGGGCGCTCAGCATACTTGAGCAGGTTTCTGAAACATACAAAGGAAAATTCACTCTGGTTGTAGAGGGAGCCATACCAAAAAAGGACAACGGCCTGTACAACGCCATCGCCCGCACTGAAACCCGTTTCATTACCGCCCTTGAAGCGGTAACCCGGCTGGGCGAGATGGCTGAATATGTCGTCGCCATCGGTACCTGCGCCAGCTTTGGCGGACCTACCGCGGCCCGGCCCAATCTTACCGGCAGCGCAGGCGTACGTGACGTGCTGGACAGGGAAGTGATCAACGTCAGTGGCTGTCCGGTCAATCCCGATTGGTTCGTGGGAACCCTGGCCCACCTTTTAATGTATGGCAGGCCGGATCTTGACAAATTGGGCCGCCCCACCCTATTTTACGGTTTTACGGTGCACAGGCACTGCCAGCGGCGCTCTTACTTTGACAATAAAGATTTTGCCAAAAAGCTCGGTGACATCGAATGCATGTTTTCACTCGGGTGTATGGGTCCCCGCACAAGCGCCGACTGCCCGTACAGGCAGTGGATAAATCATGTAAGCTGGCCGGTCAAGGCCAACACCCCTTGCATAGGTTGCACCAATGAGGATTTCCCGGACGGCTCCTCGCCCTTTTTTACTCCAATGCCTAAAAAAAGCACAGGTAAAGAAAGTGGTAAAAACACTTCGAGCCAGGGAGGAGCCAAACTATGAGCAAACAGCGAGTTATGTTCAGTCCCGTCACCCGCCTGAGCGGCCTGTTATCCGTTGACGTGATGCTTGAAAACGGGCGGGTGACAGAAGCAAACGCCAGCGGCACCATGTTCAGGGGTTACGAGTGGATCATGCGTGACCGGCACGTCACTGACGCGGTATATTTGACCCAGCGGATCTGCGGTATTTGTTCACTGTCTCACGGGGCAGTGGCAAGTTACCTGCTGGATGAGCTTTATGATAATGAACTGGAAGATAATGCCCAATATTTGCGTAATATAATGTTTGCCGCAGATTTTTTGCAAAACCATATTAAGCACTTTTATTTGTTCAGCCTGCCTGACTTTATAAAAATGCCGGAACGCCCTCCCTTCCACGGGCAAAACCCTGCTGACACCCGCCTTAATCCCGAAGATAACCAGCGCCTGGCGGGGCATTACTTCGAAGCGGTTAAGGCGGCCCAGGAAAGCCACCAAATCCTGGCCTTATTCGGCGGCAAAGCGCCCCACCAGCATAGTTTTGTCCACGGCGGCGTAACGGTAGCTCCTACAGCGGATAAAATTGAACAGGCGCTGGCACTGATCGGCAATATCAGTGAATTTGTTAAAAGCAGGATGGTTCCCGATACCGAGTTGATAACGCGGGTTTACAGCGACTATTTTAGAATAGGAATAACTCCCTGGCAATTTTTATCTTTTGGCTTATTCAGATTCGGCGCTAAAAATGAAATGTTTTTGTGGCGAAGCGGCGTACTGGCGGATGGCCAGTTATACCCTCCACAGCTGGCACTGATCAGCGAGGACATAACCAGTTCCTGGTTTGATAAAACCGGCGCTGAAGAAATAAAGCCGGATCCTTTTAAACCGGGCGCTTATACCTGGGTGAAATCAGTGCGGTACGCGGGACGTTATTTTCAAGTGGGTCCGCTTGCCCGCATGATAATCAACGGGTTTTATAAAGGCGGCACCGCGACGATGGATAGAATCTACGCCCGCACGCTGGAAACCCTTTTGCTAACCGAATTGGTCCAGGAATGGCTGAAAGATCTGAAGCCCAGTCATCCCCCCGTCAACCAAAAAAGTACTCCGGTAAAAAAAGAGGTGACCGCCGTCACGGACGCCATGCGGGGCGCACTCCTCCATACCGCGCTCATTGAAGACGAAAAAGTTGTGAAATACAACATTATTACCCCGACGGTTTGGAATTTTTCGCCCAAAGACGGACACGGCGGCCGCGGGCCGCTGGAAAACGCGCTGGTGGGAACCGAAATACCCGGCCAGGACATGCTTTTCACGATTCTTGGCCGGACCATCCGTTCGTTCGACCCTTGCATATCCTGTGCGACCCACCTCCTTGACTGCAAGGGCAGCGTAAAAGCCAAGGTGGTTTATTAATTTAATTACTGCTTTAAAGCAATATCCTTTAAAAAGCTTAACTTCTTTTTAAATGTCACCCTAATAAAAATAATAAAAAGAATTAAAGGGATAAATGAAGAAGTTACTGACCTGGAGGAGTGCATATCTTTGGTAGAGATGCACCATATGGAACTATTGGCGAAAACAATCAGGCTATTAGGTGTGGACCCGCGTTCCCGAGTGCTCCGGAACAACCAAGAAATATACTGGAATGCCGCTTATGTCTACTACGGCTATAGTGTGTGCGACAAGCTGGCGGCCGACATCGCGTCTAAATGGGCTGCCATCGTGGCCTACCGCGATCATCAACAAAGGATTG
>MVQK01000073.1 GCA_002067515.1 Pelotomaculum sp. PtaB.Bin013
CCCAAGGTTGAAAAAGGCCACAGGGCGGAGGAAAACCAGGTATCCAGCACATCGGGATCTTGTTCTAAGTCCGTTCCGCCGCATTTAGGGCACTGTGATACCGGCTCTTTGGACGCGATCATTTCATCACAATCCTTGCAGTACCATACCGGTATGCGATGGCCCCACCAAAGCTGGCGGGATATGCACCAGTCGCGGATATTTTCCATCCAGCCAAGGTACACTTTGGTGAACCGCTCCGGGATGAAGCGGACATCTCCCGCTTTTGCCGCGGTGATAGCCTGTTCAGCCAGGGGTTTCATTTTTACGAACCACTGGCGGGAAAGCATTGGCTCAATAACCGTGTTGCAGCGGTAACAGTGGCCTACACCATGGGACAAGTCTTCAGTTTTCAGAAGGTAACCGCCCGCCTCCAGGTCGCGCACAATTTTTTTGCGGCAGTCATAGCGGTCCAGCCCCTGGTAACGCGGGCCCGCTTCCGCGCTCATCTTGCCCTCTTTATCAATTACTATGATCTGCTCCAGACCATGCCGGTGCCCCACCTCAAAGTCGTTGGGATCGTGGGCCGGGGTGATTTTAACCGCCCCTGTGCCGAAGGAAGGGTCCACATACTCGTCGGCGATGAGCGGCATCTCCCGCCCGACCAGGGGCAAAACAAGCATTTTTCCAATCAATCCGGTATAGCGCTCGTCATCCGGGTGCACCGCCACGGCCGTGTCACCAAGCATCGTTTCAGGCCGGGTGGTCGCGACAATAACATGCCCTTCCCCGTCTTTAAAAGGATATTTCAGATACCAAAAATGCCCGGGTTTTTCTATATGCTCCACTTCGATATCGGATATGGTGGTGTGACATTTGGGACACCAGTTGGTAATGTAGTAATCGCGGTAAATCAAACCGCGCTCGAAAAGCTTGATAAAGACTTCCCGCACAGCATCCGAGCAACCTTCATCCATGGTAAACCGTTCCCGCTGCCAGTCGCAAGAGGCGCCCAGTCTTCTTAATTGGGCAGTGATCCGGCTGCCGTACTGCTCTTTCCAGGCCCAAGCCCGTTCCAAAAACGCTTCCCTGCCCAGTTCATACCGGTTTGTTCCTTCCTTCGCCAATTGCTCTTCGACCTTGGCCTGGGTGGCGATACCGGCGTGATCCGTACCGGGCACCCAAAGCGAACTGTAACCCTGCATCCGCCGCCACCTGGTCAGGATGTCCTGTAAAGTATAATCCAGGGCGTGTCCCATGTGTAACTGCCCTGTAACATTGGGCGGGGGCATTACAATACAAAAAGGCTCCTGATCCGGGTTAACCCCGGCGTGAAAAAACCCGCCCTTTTCCCAGTAGGGATACCACCGGTCTTCCACCGAACGTGGATCGTAGGTGGAAGGAATATCTGCTTTAGCCAAAGCGCACCTCTCCTTACCTCCATATTAAAAAAACCAAAAACCCCTCCACCTGTTTAGCGGAGGAGGAATCATTCGAACCCCCTGGCATATTTTCTCCAGGAATGGCAAAAATCCTTCAAAAAATATTTAATTGCTTTTATGGCATGAAAACTCTTACCCCAAAATAAAAATTTTATGATTGCTATTCACGTAGTCAGAATTCAGGAGTCAGGAGTCAGAATTTTTCAAGACGATAATCCGTTCTATTATTCTAACTACTGAATACTGACTACTGATTACCGACTACTTTGCAACTACATAAAATAACTAACATGGGGGTTAAAAAACTTGCGTTCAATAGCCTTTGCCAAGATTGCTGTAATCATCCTCCTGATCATATTAATTGTTTTAACCTTATATAAAAGTGTGCTTAAAAAACCTGCCCCGAAACAGGAGGTTCACACCATCCGGGTATTGGAGTCGGTAAGGTCGCCGTATTTCCTGCCCCAATACCTGGCCCTGAATTTGGGCTTTTTTAAAGAACAAGACCTGGATGTAAAAATAACCACGACCAGTCCTGAGGCCATCCGCGCCGCTTTGGCCGACCAGAGAACAGATGTGGCTCTTTGCGGCTTGCAAAAAATAATCTTCAACCCGGACGATCCCGGAAGAGAAAAGACTGCTCCAATAGTCTTCGCCACCATGGCCTGCCGGGACGGGTCCTTTCTTTTAGCCAGGAAAAACGATTCCGATTTTCGTTGGCTAGATATGAAAGACAAAACAATTATCGGCAGTCCTCATAACGACAGTTCAGAAATTGCGCTGGAAGATGTTCTTAGAAAGGCCGGCATCCTTCCCTACAGGCAGGTGACCATTTATCACAACATCCCTGAAACATTGCGCGTTGGCGCTTTTCGCGCCGGAACGGGCAATTACCTTCAGTTGCTGGAACCAGAGGCTACCGTCGCTGAAATGAAAGGTTACGGCCAGGTGGTCGCCTCGGTGGGTGCGGCGGGGGAGGATATGACAATTACAGCTTACGCCGCCTTGCCCGGATATATCGAATCTCATCCGGAAACAATCCAAAGGTTCACAAACGCAATATACAAGGCCCAACTTTGGTTAAAACAACACAGTGCCGAAGAAGCAGCCAGAGCGGTTTATCCGTCGTTTTCCAATCTTGAAATGCAGGTTTTGATAAAATCCATCGAACGGTACGGTACATTAAGGATATGGGCGGATAATCCGGTAGTCGAACGGGAACCTTATGAAAGATTCAACATAGCGGCAAAAAATGCCGGAGAAATTGCCGCGCCCGTTCCTTACGACACTACCGTTGTCACTAATTTCGCCCGGCAAGCGGTTGAAACGGTAATATACGTTCAGGAAACAGAAAAGAAAAAAAGAAAATCATTCATGATGTTCTTTCAGTAATATTCACCCATTGTTCAATTATACTCAGCAGTTCTTCACGGCCTTGGCCGGTTTCCGCGGAAAACGGCGTCAACATGTCTTCCCCGGCCAGCGGTAATTCCTTTCTGATTGTCTGCATAGAACGAAGCAACTTCGAACGCGACATTTTATCAGCTTTTGTCGCGACAACCGCTACCGGTATGCCGTTGTCCTTAAACCAGCCGAACACTTGAATGTCCTGGGCTGTCGGCGGGTGGCGGCTGTCAATAAGCAGTAAAATGCCCTTTAAGTTTTTCCTCCCGGTCAGATAGGATTCAATCATTTTACCCCAATTTTCTCTTTCACTGGCAGATACCCTGGCATACCCGTAGCCCGGCAGGTCCACCAGATGAAACTGCCCGTTAATCAGGAAAAAGTTTATCAGGCGGGTACGTCCCGGGGTATTGCTGGTGCGGGCCAGCGCCTTTCTGTTGACAACTTTATTCAGCAGGGACGACTTCCCCACATTAGAACGCCCGGCCAGGGCAACCTCAGCAAGTTCCCCGGCCGGGTAATTAGCGGCTTTAACCGCGCTGGCAACGAATTCTGCGCTGGTTATTTTCATGACGGTACAGGGGTGCCTCCCTCGCTTATTACAGCAGGGTGATAAACTTCCGGCGACACCACCGGGGGAACAGCGTCAAGCCCTTCGGTTCTGTATTCTTTTTCCGCAAGAGCTGTCTCCAAAACTTCGTCCATGTGGTCCACCAGGATAAATTTCATCTTATCTTTAACCTTTTTAGGAATATCGTCCAAGTCTTTCTTATTATCTTTTGGTAAAAGCAGCGTTTTTATACCGGCACGGTGGGCTGCCAGCACCTTTTCCTTGATCCCGCCCACCGGAAGCACCCGGCCCCGCAAGGTAATTTCACCAGTCATGGCCACATCATGCCGCACCTTGCGCCCGGTAATGGCAGAAGCCAGGGCAGTAGCCATGGTAATGCCCGCCGAGGGACCGTCTTTAGGAATCGCCCCTTCGGGGACATGAATGTGAATATCCTGTTTATCGTAAAACTCCTCATTAATACCCAGTTCGTCAGCCCGGCTCCGGATGTAGCTGTAACCGGCTTGCGCCGATTCTTTCATCACGTCACCCAGTTTACCGGTTAAAGTAAGCCGGCCGCTTCCTTTATAAATAGTGATTTCAATCGCCAGCGTATCGCCGCCTACTTCTGTCCAGGCCAAGCCTGTCGCCACACCCACCTGGTCATCCTGTTCCGCCACACCGTAACGGAAGCGGGGCGTGCCCAAAAATTGGCCTAAGTTTTGCGTATTCACCAGGACTTTTTTAGTCTTGTCGGTGACAATCTGCCTGGCAGTCTTACGGCAGATTGCCGCTATCTGTCTTTCCAGATTCCGCACGCCTGATTCCCTGGTGTATTCCCGGATAATCTTGCGAATAGTATTTTCAGAAATCTTCAGCATGTCTTTACTTAATCCGTGTTCCTTTACTTGCTTGGGGCAGAGATGGCGCATGGCGATCTGAACTTTCTCCTCTTCCGTGTAACCAGACAGATAGATTACCTCCATCCGGTCCAGCAACGGTCTGGGAATGTTTTGCTGCACATTCGCCGTGGTGATAAACATGACATTGGACAAGTCGAACGGAGATTCAATATAGTGATCGCTAAAAGTGTTGTTCTGTTCCATATCCAACACTTCGAGCAGCGCCGCGGACGGGTCGCCGCGAAAATCCATGCTCATCTTGTCAATTTCATCCAGCAGGAACACCGGGTTCCTGGAGCCGGCCTGACGTATGCCCTGGATGATCCGCCCCGGCATGGCGCCGACATAAGTGCGGCGGTGCCCCCGGATCTCAGCTTCATCGCGCACCCCGCCCAGGGACATGCGGACAAATTTCCGCTCCAGGGCTCGGGCTATAGAACGGCCAAGAGAAGTTTTACCCACACCTGGCGGTCCAACAAAACAGATAATCGGGCCTTTCATTTTCTTGGCCAGCTTCCGGATTGCCAGGTATTCCAAAATACGTTCCTTTACCGTTTTTAATCCGTAATGGTCTTCTTCCAAAATAGTTTCAGCCATTTTCAGATCAAGCCGGTCTCTGGTAGATTTGTTCCACGGCAAGGATAAAAGCCAGTCCAAATAGTTGCGCACTACTGCCGCTTCCGCCGCCATCGGCGGCATTTTCTCAAGCCTTTCCACTTCTTTGATGGCTTTCTCTTCCACTTCTTTTGGCAGCTTGGCTTGAGCGATTTTATCTCTAAGATCTTCGCTCTCGGCCACCCGTTCATCTTTTTCGCCGAGCTCGCGCTGGATCGCTTTCAACTGTTCACGCAAATAATATTCCTTTTGGGTCTTTTCCATTTGTTTGCGGACACGAATGTTAATCTTGCGCTCCAATTCAACGATTTCCAGCTCTTTTGCCACGATAGCGCACAGTTTTTCAAGACGTTGAGATATATTTACAGACTCAAGGATGCTTTGCTTATCTTCAATGCGCAATGTCAGGTGTGAAGCGACAATATCAGCCAGACGTCCGGGTTCGTCAAGATTAACGACGGAAACAACCGCTTCGGGCGGAATGCGCTTGGACAGTTTAACATATTGTTCAAACTGGTAAACCAGACTGCGCATCAGCGCTTCTATCTCACTGTTTTTTTGAAAGTTTTCGGAGTATTGTTCAATCTCTACCTGAAAATATGGCTCGTTAGTTATAAAATGTTTGACCTTAGCTCTGGCCAATCCTTCTACCAACACCCGGATGGTGCCGCCCGGCAGTTTTAAAAGTTGTTTAACTTCAGCGACAGTACCAATATCAAAAATATCATCCTGCCCCGGATCGTCAGTCTGCGCTTCTTTCTGGGTGGCAAGAAAAATAACCCGGTCATGGATCATCGCTTCCTCTATGGCAACCACCGACTTCTCGCGGCCGACATCCAGGTGAATGACCATATAGGGAAAGACCAGGATACCCCTTAAAGGCAGTAAAGGCAAAGTCTTAATTTCTGAATCCATAGCTGCGCCCCCTTTTAGGAATGATGTTGCTTACGTTGTCATAATATTAGGACGTACTTGTATATGCGTTTATTTTAACATGAAATTTTGAAAACCCCTATAGTAATAATTACATAGAAAACCAATAAACCCGGCCTATGCCGGGTTATTATGAAGATCTGGACTTCTATCTATTATTTTACTTCTTCTTGCTAATCAATGCAAGCCTGGCCAGACAGGATAATCCTGCGGTTTCCAATCATATCTTTCGCAACTTATGATTTCGTTACAATGAATGTCCCGCCATGAAGCCATTAGCGCTTAACACTTCCGGCGGGGTTGTAGCCTGCCGCTCCAATTTTTTGCCCAACACCGGCATGGTAACTAACGCTGCACGCATAACTTCTTCTAAGCGATTAACAGGAATCACTTCAATCCCGGTAAAATCACTGAACAGTTCCTGGTAGTTTTCAGCAGGTATTAACACTTTTCTGGCTCCAGCCCGGCGGGCGGCCTCCACCTTGGCCACTATTCCGCCCACCGGCTTGACTAGGCCGCGAATAGAGACCTCACCGGTCATAGCCACTGTGTTGTCCACCGGCAGGCCAAGGATTGCCGAATAAACAGCCGTGGCTATGGTAACACCTGCCGAAGGCCCGTCGGTAGGCGCTCCTCCAGGCAAATTAACATGGATATCATAGTCGCGGGGATCACATGCCATAGCCCGCCGCAGTACGGTCAGAACATTTTCCACCGAACTTCTGGCCATACTCTTGCGGCGAATAGTTTTGCCGCCTCCCCCCATCTCCTCTTCTTCCACCAGCCCGGTAACAGTTAACTTGCCTTGTTCCCTGGCAACGGGCAGAGCGTTAGCTTCCACTTCGAGGAGAACCCCCATTCCCGGGCCATACACCGCAAGGCCATTGACCAGCCCGACCTGAGGATGGTCAGGTATTTTTTTATCGGGACGCGGCGCGTACTGACCGCTTTGGACAACCCACTCAATATCGGCGGTGCGGATCTCTCCCCGCTCTTCGGTTATAACCAACCCCGCGGCGATTTGAATAATATTTACAGCCTCGCGTCCGTTCGTGGCATATTTTTTCAACACTTCAAGCGCTCCCGCGCTGAGAGGCATCTTAATTTTTTCAGCCGCGTTAGCGGCAATCGTTTCGATTTCGTCGGGCAATAACTGGCGAAAATAGACTTCCAGACAACGGGAGCGGATAGCCGGCGCAATTTGTTCCGGACCCCTTGTAGTCGCGCCCACCATCCTGAAGTCCGCCGGCAATCCATTCTGAAAGATATCATGAATATGCGAGGGTATATTGGGGTCCTCCGCGCTATAATAAGCGCTCTCCAGAAGGACCTTGCGGTCTTCCATCACTTTTAACAGCTTGTTTATCTGATTGGGATGAAGTTCGCCGATTTCATCAATAAACAACATTCCTCCATGCGCCTTCGTCACAGCGCCGGGTTTAGGCTGGGGAATGCCCGCGACACCCATCGCGCCCGCTCCCTGGTAAATTGGATCGTGGACCGATCCAATCAACGGGTCGGCAATGCCCCGCTCGTCAAAACGGGCCGTGGTGGCGTCAATTTCAATAAATTTAGCGTCCTCCTTAAATGGTGAGCAGGCGTTTTTTTTAGCTTCTTCCAGCACCAGTCTGGCCGCGGCGGTTTTGCCGACACCAGGCGGCCCGTAAATAATCAAATGCTGGGGATTTGGCCCGCAAAGAGCTGCGCGCAAAGACTTCAACCCCTCCGTTTGCCCGATAATATCTTCGAAACTGGTCGGGCGAGTTTTTTCAGTAAGGGGTTCAGTCAGGGAAATAGAACGCAGCTTTTTTAGCTTTTCCATCTCCCTTTTTGATTCCTTTTCCAATACGTTTTTGCTGCTGTGCTGATTTTTTAACAAATTCCAAAAATATAAGCCGATAACCACCGCGAAAAAGACCTGAATAAAAGTCAATAAGCTGCCAAAACCGGAAGAATACTCTCCCATTAGTTTCTCCTCCCATCGAACAGAAATACTAATCATAGTATTGCTAAGTTTTTGAAATTTTAACCAAAATTCTATTTAGGGAGAAGTTTACTAATCCTATTCAAGTGCTATGGCAGTGAACACTTCATCTAATTTATCATATAGATCCAAAAGAACATTGACCACTTTGCTGTCTAACGCGGCGGTAGTGACCATCTTGCCCATAATTTCCTCAATATTTCTTTTGCTCATACCCGGTCTGTAGGGACGATCTTCACGGAGAGCTGTGAAAACGTCTGCGACAGCTAAAATCCTTGAACCGGTCTCTAACTGTGAAGCATCCAAGTGGAATGGATAACCGCTGCCGTCCAGTTTTTCGTGGTGGTAGGCGGCCCACTCCGGAATTGGATAAGGAGCGCCGGCCTCACTAAGAATTTGGTAAGTGTAGTAAGTGTGTTGCTTAATTACCGCGAATTCCTCCGCGGTGAGAGAGCCCGGCTTCTCTAGAATTTCGTCTGGTATTGAGAGTTTGCCTATGTCATGCAAAAGTCCGGCTAGTTCTATTAAAAAGACCTCTTCACGTCCAAAACCCATTGCGGCGGCAAGGTGCACAGCCACTGCCGCCACGCCTTGGGAATGTCTATGAGTGAAAGGACTTTTTTCATCAATTACACTGGCAAACATTGTTGCCATCTGTTTCATGTCTTTTTCATTAATATTAACTATTGAATTTAAACAGACGTTCGTTTGTCCGTGTGATAAAAAAGGTGATGTTAATTCTAACCAGAAACTTTCCCGGCGGGCCAGATTTTTAAAAGCAGCCACTAGTTCCGGATCAAAAGCCTGTTCGGAAAGCTTTTCTATCGCATGCATCACACCGTTATACTGTTTTAAAACATGCGTATCATGTCTCAGCAAAACTTCCACACGGTCGGCCAGGTGGACGATCCGCGCAATTAATGGTATTTCCTTTCCGGAAAGCCCGGATATGTTGTTGCCGTCAAAGCGGTCATGGTGGCTTAAGATGATCTCGGCAACCGGACATAAAATGTCTACACCGGAAATCTTCTCATAACCTTTTTTACAATGATCCCACGGATTTTCCACCTCAAAATTTATCAGCTTATTTTTTTCCTGCCAAGTGCTGACACCAGCGTCATGAATTATAGACGCCATAAAAATAAGGTTTTTTTCTTCGTCTGTCAGGCCAATTTCTTTACCCAAACTTAATCCGATATAGGCTACCCTCTGGTGATGCCGTTGGATTCCC
>MVQK01000074.1 GCA_002067515.1 Pelotomaculum sp. PtaB.Bin013
GATTGTAACAAGCCGTTGTGTTCGTTGTGAATTGGAACACTGCACTGTTTTAGAAAATGATAATTGGGCGTTTGGCTGGAATCCGTCATATCAAAGTTATTCAAATGAAACTTATAATGAAAATCTATGGTGAAGCGTTCTTCCATTGTTGACGCGCATTCTACCATAGTTTTAGACGGGACTATGGTTAAAGTTGCAGTGCGATAATAATGAGTGAGGGTAGAAATATATATTTGCTCGATTTTCAGGAGTTATATGCAGAAGATAATCAACGCTCACCTGTTAATTTAATGTCTTGGTGCGGTTTTCTGTGTCCGCACCCTTTTTATTGGATTAAAAAGGTTGCATGTATGCAACCTTTATGGCATAAATATAGTTTTTTGTCATTGCTTGATGATTTTTGTAGCTATACTTTGAATTTGTTTACCAGAGTGTCCAACTCGACAGACAAACTGGATAAAGATTCTGCAGAAGCCGAGACTTCTTCCATGGCTGCGGTTTGTTCCTCTGTGGAAGCCGCCACGTTTTGGATCGCGGCAGATATTTGTTCAGTAGCTGCCGCCATGTTCTGAACCTGTGTTGTCAAATCCCGCACAGCGTCAATAATTTCTTTAAAACTACCGCCAACTTCTTGAACAATTTTTGTCCCTGCCGCTACCTCATTACTATTTTCAGCCATGCTTTCCACCGCTCTATCGGATTCAAGTTGGATTTCGCATATTAGAGAGTTTATTCTCTTGGTAGCAGAGGTCGCTTCCTCGGCCAGCTTTCTGACTTCTTCAGCCACGACGGCGAATCCCAGACCCTGCTCCCCGGCCCGGGCCGCCTCTATGGCGGCGTTCAGAGCCAGCAAATTGGTCTGGTCGGCGATATTTGTAATTAGCCCGACAATGTTACTGATCTCAAGTGACTTCATTTTTAGCCCGTCGATAGCTTTGGAAACCACTGCTGTTGAGTCGGCAATACTATGCATTTGCTCGGTAATTCTGGCGACTCCCTGGTTGCCAGCGCCGGCATGATTGGCGGCGGACTCCGAAGCGTGGGATATATTCTGCGCATTATAACTAAACTGTTCAACCGTGGAGGCGATTTCACCCATAGTGGCGGCGGTTTCGCTGGCGCCCGCCGATGTTTGTTGAGCGCTTAAAGTAAGCTGGCCGGCTGTCCCGGCAACCTTATCGGCAGCTCCTTTTACTTCTGTCATGATTATTCTCAGGTTGGCAAGAAACCGGTTGACAGCGTTGGCCAAGTCGCCTATCTCGTCTTTGCCGCGTACCCGGATCTCCTGAGTCAAGTCGCCGCCATTTTCCGCCAGCAAACCAATCTCGCGCTTAAGGACCTGGACGGGCTTGACTATCTGGTTGGCCAAGGCGACCGCGATGCCACACGCGATAAACAAGATAACCAGAGTCAAGGCGATTGAAGTGACAGTCAGGGATTTAAGCTCGCTCAATAGTTCCGTTACGGGGCAAGTAATTCCCAGAGACCATGAACTGCCAGGTACCGGCGCGTAGGCCGTGAACTTGTCCACCCCTTCAAAAATGTAGCGGGTGACGCCGCTTTCGCCTCTTGTCATCTCTTGAGCAGCCTCAATCAGCTTTGGATGCAGGCCGCTGTCTTTCAATAAGTTCACTTTCATGACCATGTCTTTATTGGGATGGGCAATACAAAGTCCATCCCCTTGAATCATGAAGGTGTAGCCAGTATCGCCCACTTTTATCTTACCAATTTCCTGTACTAATTCATCTACCGGGAGGGTTCCCAACAAGAGACCGGTAACTTTGTTGTCTTTGTTTAAGGGAGCTGCCAACATAATGACCAGTTTTCCGGTTGTGCGATCGACGAGCGGATCAGAAATCACTATTTGACCGGTAGCAAATGCTTGTTTAAAGTATTCACGATCACTGGCATTGCCTGTCGCTCCTCCTGTTGTGTAAAAATCGCCTTTTTCGTCGGCTACGGCAAATGTTTCATACTCGTTGTTACGCTTTAGCTCTGCGTTTAGATAAGTTAGGATTACATCACGATTACCTCCGGCAATTACCGGTGAGTTAGCCAGAGTATCAATTTTAACTTTATGCTCTTCCAGCCATAAACTAACCTCTTTACCGGTTGCCGTAGCCAAGTAAGTGATATTCTGCTGCATATTGTTGACGAGGGCTTGCTCCGCCTTATAATAACTTAGGTATGAAAGAGTGCCCAAGGCTGTTACTAAAATGACGATAATAGTGATAATTAGCTTGAATTTTATACTATTCGCGATTTTCATTATCAAAGTTCCCCTTCTCGGATTATACCTCAATAAAATGCATTTAACACGAAAAATGTCTTTCTATATAGATTGTAACGCAGGTAGCTTATTAACTATGTGTATCATAAGATATCCCCCCATATGCTATGTTTTGGTATATCAGGGATTGTACCAAATTATTGTTATAGTTATATGTAAATAATATTTTGCCTTTTTTAAATTCCTGTTAATTTTATGAAAATGATAGAAATTCTAATGATTTTTCAGCCACCATCCCCCAAAAATAACAAGTGCTGTTATAACTGCGGGAAGCAACGATTTCAAATTCTCAGGCACATAGTGGTACATGAAGGGTGCAACTCTCTTATCTCCGTTAATCATCTCCCCGGTCGTCCAGGATATGAAGCCGGCGCCCAAATAGACTAAAGCCGGAAACTTATTCATAAGCGAAGCGATTATTTGACTTCCCATGGTAACAATTGGGATGCTGAGTGTTAAGCCAGCTATTAATAATAAATAATTTCCTTTGCTGGCTGCAGCTACGGCGAGGGTGTTATCTAAGCTCATTACAAGGTCGGCAATAATAATTGTTTTAATAGCTTGAAGCATGTTGATAGATGCTTCCAATTCTTCTTCCTCTCTTTTTTCAACCAGAAGTTTTACCGCGATCCAAACCAGTAATAAACCTCCAATTGTTTGTATATAAGGAATGTTTAAAAGACCGGATATGCCGATGAGGGTACCTCTGCCGGAATGGAAAATATTCTTGGAAATTATAGAAAAATACCGCCAGTACGGCGGTGAAGAGGAATGTGTGTCAAAAGGAGGCTTTGGTAAGTAATTATTTAAAAGGATGGTAATATGGACATTCTTAATTTAGCACTAAAACGTTAATATTTCGCGTTTTTTCTGTTATTTTGTCGTTTATTTTTTGTAAATATATTATAAAAAGCAAAGCTCCACTTTTAAGAGCAGGCTTTCAAAATAGGAATTATATTCATATTCAGGTCTCTCGTTTTGGTATTTTGAACACATTGATGCTGGATAACAACACCGGCAATATTCTCCAAAACGCCATGCCCGGTGCCACTTGGCGGCAAACATGCCTCTATTCAGCGCGCCTGCCAGGGTTCCGGGCACATGGTCAGCCCTTTATTTCGATCATGACCGGCCCGTGTGAAATAACCTGTGCCGAATTTATTGCAACTTTCGCATATTATTCTTAACCAATTCAAAATAATCTGTAATGAGGTCACCTAATATTTTATCCCAGGACTTCTTCAGAGCAAAGGTCCGGGCCTGATTGCCCAGGGCTTCCCTCAGTTGATCATTTTCTTTGAGCATTGTTACCGCTGCCACAATATCACCATAATTGCGAGGTCTGCAGGTTAGACCGTTATATTTGTCTATCAGGTTTTCCTGTATCCCTCCGGAATATGGCGCCACCACAGGCAGCCCCGAAGCCATAGCTTCCAGTATTACATTGCCATATGTTTCAGTAGTGGAGGGAAAAACGAAAATATCACTGGAGGCGTATGCTTCAGCAAGTTCCTCACCGTTTAGGTACCCGGTGAAAATCACATTTTCCGGCGCATTCCGCTTCAACGTTTTTGTCAACGGGCCGTCGCCTGTAACTACCAGGCATATGTCTTGGAAAGAGTTATTAAGAACCCTTACCGCTTCCATCAACATATCCAGGTCTTTTTCTTTTGCCAGCCGTCCAACGTACAGTAAGATGGTTTTATTGTCCGCGCCAATCTTGGAGATAAAAGCCGGGCTTCGTTTATTAGGGTTAAAGAGAGCAATATCCACCCCGCTCCCGCACAAATCCAGGTTCCGGATACCATTTTCCTTGAGCAATTTCATTGTTGTTTCTGACGGGCAGTAGTTTTTCAGACACTTGTTATGAAACCAGCGAAAGTATTTCCAGACCCAGGGAGTAAGAAAAGCCAGCCTGTAATAGGATAGGTACTGGGGGAAATTTGTATGGTAAGAACTGATTACAGGTATACTGGTCGAGCAGGCATACCTTAAGCCGCACAAGCCGATAGAAAATTGAGTTACAAGATGAATAAGGTCCGGTTTAAATAAATCGAGTTGCCGGCACATTTTCAAGTAATTTGGCAATGCTATTTTACATTCCGGGTAAGCGGGAAAACTAAATCGTCTTGTAAAATATACATTATAACCCTGGCCGCCTTCATAGCCAGTATCCGGTGAAAGAACCATGCAGGGTATTTCCCGCTTTGTGAGTGCATCGGCCAGCCTTCCGGTATTGCCGGCAACCCCGTTCACCTGGGGTATAAACGTATCTGTAAAGATTGCAACCCTCATCTATCAATCACCTTTACCATTATAGATGGTGTTGTAAAAATGCATAAAAAAACCGGCTGTAGTGCGCTGCGCCCGGGGAAGCAAGACTTCAACAGCCTGGTGGTAATCCCCTGGTAAATTGTTTTCCACAAGGTGGCAGTACCTTTTGGCCAGCCTGGCGTTTTCAGCTATCCACTCTGCCGGCTTATCAGAGATTTCATAAGTGCCGTCGCTTACAATCTGATAATTGCTTTTCCTTTTTTCCACCCATAATTCAAAGTCCAGATGACCGTTAAAAATTTTGCAGGAAGCGTGATGCGGCACACAGACATCTTGGACCAGGTGGACTGCGGCGCCGAGGAAGAATATCGCCAGCGCGTGTTTCTCTCTGCGCCATAATTTAATTGCTTTAGAAAACAAGTCGGTGCATTTATCCGCGGCATTCGGACAGAGCCAGAACCCTGAGCCAGTATTCGGATTATAATGGTGGCAGGCGCTCTTCAAACCTTTGTCAATCCAAACCACGCCGCTGTCCAGTTGCCCGGCGAACAAGTAGAATAACTGGGCTGCCTTTTTGTTGCCATCGTTATAAAGTATTCGCCTTCCTTGTTCATTAATGAAAGGATGTGTACTGGTGGAGCTGTTTACCGCCTGAAGTGAAAGGGCTAACGAGGATACACTTATCGTAGTGTTGCAGATGAACCGGTTAAAAATTGCAGTAACACTAGAGTTCGTCATATAATACCCCACAAAGAATATACTTTTTTTTATTATCCAATAAGACTGTAAGATTGTAATTAAGCACGTGTTAAAGTTCCACTTTTTATTATAGTAAATTATACCAATAGAACAAATTCGCCCTATCGGGCGACTTAAATTAAACCAGGGATAGGTTCGCTATGGTCTATCTCTATCCGTATATAACATTTCTCTCCCACAATGTGGACAATCCACATCAGGCATTACTCCAGGCTCTTCATCCCAAGCAGCGTAGTAGCATTTTTATCGAAGGAGAACTGTTATTTATTTTTTTTGCAATATCTGTCTTGACAATGGGAACACTAGGGGAATATATATGGAATAGTGGAGAACATAAGATATGCGAGGAGAATGGGAAATGAAAAATGTCATAATAATCGGTTCGGGGATCGGCGGCCTTATTGCCGGCAACCTTCTTGCAAAGAAGGGGCATAAAGTAGCCATATTTGAATCACACAGCATGCCTGGCGGCTATACCGCCGGATTTTACAAGAAGGGGTATTACTTTGAAAGCGGCACTCTTTCCTTTGAAGCCTCAGCATCGGTATTCAAGGCAATGAAGGACATCGGAGTATTTGAAAAGATAAACTTCGTAAGACAGAGAATGCGGTTCGTTTCAGAGGATTTCGACGGAACTCCTGAGAATTACGATGATTATAAAAAAATGATTTACTCTGCTTTCCCGTCCGATAAAGAAAAGCTGGATGCGGTTTTCTCAGATCTGGACAAAATAGCCGGCCTGATGGGGAACGTGGATGAACCCATGCCCTTTCTTTACAGCGGGCTTAAAATGTTAACATCAATGCTCCCCTACATCCTGAGCGGTCCGAAGCAAATGAAATTAACCAAGTTGTATGGCAACATGACGTCATCGGAGTTTGCCGCCCAATATTTTGAAAAAGACTCAAAGCTATTCAAGCTGTTCAGCGGATTCGGCTATCCGGATATGCCGGCCATGTTTGGGAGTGGTTTATCGGCGATGTTCACCGACTATTGGACTGTAAAAGACGGTATGCAATCATGGGCTAACATTCTCGCAGAAAACTTCAAAAAATTGGCCGGGGATTTGAAGCTGAACTCCTATGTCGACAAGATAATCACAAAAAACGGGGCCGCAGTTGGAGTCTCATGCAAAAATACCTTTTATGACGCGGATTATGTTATTTCTGCCAGTGATTATAAGAAAACCCTGCTAAAGCTTTTAGATGACAAGAGCCTTATTCCACAGGCACTCCAGGATAATATTGACAGGGCTGCCGTTTCGGAGGCCTTCTTTACAGTATATCTGGGATTGAATATGTCCAACGAAGAACTTGGCAAATATATGAAAGTTCCTCACGTATTTCCTTTAGAGGTTAAACCCGGTTACGACATTTATAATTCCGAAGACGGAGAGTTTTTCAGTAAGACATCTGCTTCACTTTATTCGCCGTCGATGGTAAACCCCAAACATGCTCCTAGAGGGAAATCCTCATTGATGCTTCAGACCATAGTGCCTTACCATTGGATGAACAACTGGGGCGGCGGAGATAAAGAAGTATATGGACAATTGAAGAAAAAAGCGATGGATGCGATGATAGACAGCGCATCCAGGCTTATTCCCGGCTTAAAGGAATGTATCGAATATAAAGATGCCGCAACCCCGCTGACTTATGAAAGATTTACCCATAATACAGATGGAGCGAGCTCCGCATGGAGCTGGAACCCTAAGAAGAAGTTCTATAAAAACATCATGAGCGTGAACATAGAAACACCGGTGAAAAACCTTTATATCGGCTCTTGCTGGGCGATGCAGATCGGCGGTGTGCCCGGCGCCCTTGCAGCAGCTTACCAGTGTGCACAAAGGATAAAGTGAGCCGCCCCTGGCCACGCCCTTCCGCCTGGCTGGCTCTATTCCCTAACGGGACTGGCCTGGGAGTTGTCCAAAATGGTCCAAATATCCAAGGCCAGCTTCTTAATTTCAAATCATGCGATATAGGTTATCTGCGCCAAATATTGCGAAAGGAGATGCCATCAAGTAAATTTTGGCC
Source organism: Pelotomaculum sp. PtaB.Bin013 (assembly GCA_002067515.1). Classification (GTDB taxonomy): domain Bacteria; phylum Bacillota; class Desulfotomaculia; order Desulfotomaculales; family Pelotomaculaceae; genus Pelotomaculum_D; species Pelotomaculum_D isophthalicicum. Next base: position 7,354 of record MVQK01000074.1, read on the forward strand.
GGTTTCCCGCCTTTTTTTCATAATATATCCGATGAATTCACTTAGAAAACTCTCCCAAATTTGAGCCACAGATTTGGCGTCGGCCTTGCTGCGGCTCCGAATGGCTACACTATCGTCAATAGCTTTACGCAAATCCGCCAGTATTTTGGAAAGATGTGCAATTAATTCATCCGTACCTGCCAACCGGCCGCCTCCTTTTCATCCTGATATTAATTAATTATTCGAGGTTTGCTTCATTATCTTGAGTCTGCTCGTTATCGTGGGCTGGTTCATTTTTACCAGTCACGTCGTCATTGGATACCGGTACCTTTGGTGATGACGCGATTTTATTAAAGCTTACCTCGGCAACAATATCTTCGATTTCCTCTTTTGCCTGAGCAAAAACGCCATGTACCCGTTCATTTATTTCTATCGCTTCTTCCATTGCTTTACAGATCAACGGACGTATTGATTTTGAAACCGAGGGTAAAAAGAGCAGACCAACTAATGCCGCGCCCGCCCCCCAGCCAAAACTGCGGCGGTCGATGCCTCTCAATGGATTCGTAATCCGGTTCCAGAAAGGTCTTGCTCTGCCGGGACCGCTGTTATTTGTTCCCAGGCTTTGCAGCAGGTCCTGAACTCCCATGCCCTGTTCCCGGGCTTCATATAACAAGTCATGAAGCATTTGATGTATTTGAGGGTCCCTGACTTGTCCAAGACGCTGGTTCATTTTATCCAGCGCTCTTAACTCATCCCGCAACTGGTTTCTCGCCAGTGACATATTACGCTGATAATCATATTCTTCTCTGTCAGTCCACCAGTCATCTTCATAATTCCGGCGTTTTCGATTTTGGTGCACCGGCGGGTAGTTGCCCCGGCCATAGCCGTCATGGTAGTGCTTCTCCCGCCATTCCCGGCGTTCCTCAAGATCCTCAATAATTTCCTTCTTTAGCTGCTTGATTACCTCGGGGTCATATTTGCTAACCATTTCTTTATCTTGTTCTTGATGCATTAATATTCCTCCCAAGATTTTAGTCTGGATTATTTTGTCCATATAAAAACCAATTATTACAATAGTTTTACATTATTATGTTTTTATAACTGCTTCCATTGAATGCATAGCTGTAAGATTGAATATTAGAATGCTAATTGGTGAAGGATATAATATATTTTAATCAGGAGGAGTTGAACAAAATTGAAATGGTTACTGGCAAGTCCTTTACGGACACTGTCACCTCTGGGCTTATTGGCGGTTGGAGCGGTAGTGGGTATAGCAGGTGTTCCGGTACTTAAAAAGACAGTCCGTGGTCTAGCTGTGTTAACAGTAAAAAGTGCGTTTACTGTCAATGATATGGTTAATGATGCCGGTGATTCTCTAAAGGATGCATGGGGAAAAATGGTGGAAAGCGCCAGGACTATGCAGGAAAGAATGGAGCAAAAGTTACCCGATGAATCACATCCGCAGGCAGCGGGGCCGGTTGCGGATGTGGAAGGAGATATATAATTGTGAGAGCTGCCGTTAATCCTGGCAGCTCTCCGCTTTTTCTTTAATTGCCGGCATTAATGGTTTTTTACTTGGTATACTGCCACGCCATAAATCGGCAATGGCACGGTCCATAATTGAAGTCAGCCCGGATGTGCCTAATGCAACGGCTGCGTCCATCAGACCCAGCGGACTTGTTTTA
>MVQK01000075.1 GCA_002067515.1 Pelotomaculum sp. PtaB.Bin013
TTGAGCACCAGCATCAACAAAAAGGTGAAGAAGGACAAAAAAACCGATCCCAAACCCGATGATCAGGCAAGCAATTTTCATGACGATTTGACTAGAAACCAAGATAAAAGCGCCGCCCCGGAAGAACCCTCTTCCCAGGAGCAGCCTGCCGATAAAAAGGACGCCACCAAAGAACCTCTAGAAGAAACCGTTATTACGCCATCAGAGGACAACGACCGTAAAGACGCCCCTCCACCGGCATAGAAAACAAAACCTCAACCTCAAAAAGCGCGACTTAACCCATAAGTTTACCGCTGCGGCAAGCTTATGGGTTTATTCTATTCAACCTGTGCCACTAATTGGTTGATTCTTGGGGAGGTATTTCATTTCAAAGAGAATAAAAACGGCCGTCAACAATACGGAGATGCCGTCAGCTATTGGCGCCGTTCTCCAAACCCCGTTGATTCCCCAAAATTTTGGCAGGATTAATAACAATGGTATAAACAGCAACACCTGCCTGGATAAACTGAGTATAGCGGATTGAACAGGTTTGCCATACTTATTTTTTTATCGCGCATTTCCAAGCTATTTTGCATTATTACAGCCGTTCCTTTCGTTGCATTCACGGCAAAACGGGATATGAAGATGATTTATACACCTGAATGGTTATAGTTTGGTTTAACAAAGATTTTTTTTATCCTCCCAAGAATAATTGAAAAGCGTTTTCTCATTCTTTCCATTAAGTCGTCAAAAATAGCATACACTACAGGCACCAGAACCAGGGTGATGAGGGTTGAAAAAGATAACCCAAAGGCGATGACAATAGCCATCGGTTTCATCAATTCATTACCTGAGCCGCCCCCAAGAGCCATGGGCATCAAGGCCAACACTGTACACAGCGCCGTCATCAGAATTGGCCGCAGACGGATCGGTCCAGCCTGCTTGATTGCTTCGTCGCGCTCAAGTCCCCGCTTGCGCAGGGTATTGATATAGTCAACCAACACGATGGCGTTATTGAGCACGATACCCACCAGCATGATCGCCCCAATCAGGCTCATAACGCTCAAGCGGGTGCCGGTGAGCCCCAGTCCGATCACAGCTCCGATAAATGTGGGCGGCAAGGAGAACATAATAATGAAAGGCTGGAACAAAGATTCAAACTGTGCCGCCATCACCATGAAGACCAGGACAATCGCCAGTATGAGCGCCATGCCCAGCGCGCTGAAGGATTCATTCATATTTTGCCGCTCGCCGCTAAAGTCGATGGTATAGCCCTGAGGCAACGACATTTTCGCCAGTTTTTCCTGAACCTCGCTATTAACACTTCCGGAAGCTCTTCCGGTTACATCAGCGGTAATTTCGACTTCCCGGTTTTGATTGGAGCGGCTAATCTCTTTGGGTGAATTTTTAATGGTGATGCTGGCCACATCACCCACCGATACCTTCGCCCCGGAAGAGGCGACCAGAGCCAGGCTCGCAAGACTGCTTTCCGTCTGGGTGAATTCACTGGAGTACTTTAACGTAATGTCCACCGTGTTATCCCCGGTATGCAGGCTGCCTACCGTCGCCCCTCCGAAGGCGGTTTTTATCACCGAAAGAACCTGGCTTGCGGAAAGCCCGTAACGCGCCGCTTTCTCACGGTCAACCACCACTTGCACCTGAACGTTGCTGGACAACGAATTTGACACGTTCCTGGTGCCTGAAACTCCTTTGACTATATCCACCGCTTTATTCCCCAGCTCTGCAAGAACATCCAGATCGTTGCCCCTGATAATCACATCGACCGCGCTGCTGGACATTCCCATGGCACCGCTTTCAACAGTCACCGTGATGGTGCCTCCGGCAGTATCGCTTAAGGATTGACGCACTTTTTCCGCCGCCTCGCTTGCCGTTAGTTTGTATTCATCTGTGGATTTTAGCTTATACTTGACATTTGCGTTATTATTTTCTGAAATACCTAAAAAGGACCTGCTTCCGCCGCCGACCGTGATATATCCTTTTTTAATACCGTCGCCCAACGCCTTTTGGGCCAGCGCATCAACTTCCATGGCCTTTTTACGGGTCGCCTCCAAACTTGTCCCCGTGGGCATTTCAATTTTAACGTTAACCCCTCTTTCGTCCATTGAAGATATAAACTCCATCCCAATCAGCGGGATACACCCCAGACTGGCGAATAACATGAGCACGGTGCAGGCCACCACTTTTTTACGGTTACCTAAAGCCCAATTGAGAATAGTTTTGTAAAAAGAAGTAAGCTTTTGCAGTCCGTACCCGAAAATAATGACCGGGTTCTTGACGCCTTTTTGATACTCAAACTGTTCCGGCGCCGGAACAGTTTTTAACATTCTGGAGGACATCATGGGGACCAGCGTCAAAGCGGAAAAGAGTGCGCAGGCGTGGGAAAAGCTAACTGTAAGCGCTAGGGGCTTGAAAATCATGCTGGCTATACCGCTGACAAATACAACCGGCATAAAGACCACGATTTGCGAAGCTGCCGAAGCCATTACTGCAATTCCCACCTCAGCCGTTCCTACTTTGGACGCGTTGATTATGTCAAAGCCCTCCTGCCTCTTCCTATAGATGCTTTCCAGCACCACAATGGCAAAGTCGACAAGAGAACCAAGGCCCAGCATCAACCCCCCCAGGGAGAACATATTAATCGTTATACCAGCAAAATACATGGCGGAAAAAGTTCCGATCAAGGCGACCGGCAGAGAAATTGCCACAACCGCGGTACTACGGGCGTTGCGCAGGAACAAAAAAAGAATAATTACCGCCAGGCTCCCTCCCAAAACGCCGTGTTCCTCAACACTTTTAATGGTGTCGTTGATGGTGGTGGAGGTGTCGCTGACCAGGTTAATCTGCACACCGGCGGGAAGGTTTTTACTCAAAACGGCGACTTCCTCGCTTACCTTTTTAGCCACCTGCACAGTGTTTCCATCCGAAGTTTTCATGACTTCAAGACTGAGTGACGCATTCCCGTCAACATAAGTGAGAGTGCTGTCTTTCTTGAAATCATCTCTCACGTCCGCGATATCCGACAGCAGGATATGGTTTTTCGATGATCCGGGAACGCTGATCTGCACGTTCTTGACGGCATCCAAATTGTTGAATTCGTTTACGACCCTGATGCTGATTTCCCTGGAGCCTTTGACCAGCGTACCCGCCGTCCCGGTAATATCATCACCGGAGATTGACTGTGACACCTGCTGTATGGTCAGTCCATAGGCATCCATTTTGGTTTGATCCAGCCTGACTTGAATCTCCCGCTCCTTGCCTCCGCTGATCGAAACTGAACTGACTCCCTCAACCCGCTCCAGAGCAGGCTGGATGGTATCCTCCGCAATTTCTTTCATCTTGGTAAGACTGGCTCCGGAAAGAGAATAGGTCATGATGGACTGGGAGTTGGGGTCAATTTTCATAATTCTGGGACTGCCGGCGTCATCCGGCAACGAGTTTCTCACCGAGTCCACTTTATCCCGCAAATCATTTACCTTGTCATCAACCTTGATCCCGTAGTTAAATTGCACCGCCACCATGGAGTTTCCGCTAGAAGAGGTTGAACTGATTTTTTTGACGCCGCTGACCGAACTCACTGCGGATTCAATTGGTTTTGTGACCAATTTTTCCACCTCGGCCGGGGCTGCGCCTTGATAGCTGGTGGTGATAATTGCCACTGGTATATTCATATTTGGCATAAGAGCAACGCCCAGGTTTGGCAAGGAATAAAGGCCAATGAACACCACCGTGAGGATGAGCATCGAGATGGCAACCGGCCGTTCTACGGAGAAATCTGCTATTTTCACTTGGAACCACCTTCCTGCCTTGTAATTACTTTTACCTTCTGCCCGTCAGAAAGAAGGCGGTTGCCCTGGACTACGACAATCTGTCCTTCCTCCAAGCCTTTGGTGATTTCGGCTTGGGATTCATTGGACACTCCCGTTTCGACATAAATTTCTTTGGCTTGGTTATTTTCCACAACATAGACAACATGCTGTCCACCCTTTTCAATAACCGCATCCACCGGAATAGTAATTACATTTTGCAAAGTCCCTGTAGAAAGGTTGATTTTCACCGTCATCCCCGGCTTTATTTCCCCGGCTGGATTGGCTACGGCGATTTCCACCGGGTAACCCATGGTGGTCGAGTCGGCTTTGGGGGCTATCGCGGTCACTGTTCCTTCCACGGACTTATGTAAAGAGTCGATAGCTACCGGGACCTTGCCTCCCGTTTTAATGGCGTTCACCACACTTTCCGGTACCGAGGCCTCTACCTTGACTGTATCGATGCTGACGATGACGGCGGCGTCCGTCTGGCTGCTGACCATTTCTCCGGTCTCCACCTTAATCGCGCCTATGAGGCCGCCAAGCGGCGCCGTAACCGTATAGTCGTTTAAATTGTCCTGGGTGGTGCTGATAGTCACCTGCAACTTGTCAATCTGCTGCCGGGCCTGTTCCAGGCTGAGCTTGGCATTGACCAGTTTGGTTGTCGCCTGTTCCAAATCGTTTTTTGACACGGCGCCGCTTTCATAAAGGGTATTGGTGCGGTTGTAATTGGACTGGGCATCCTTTAAAGCCTGCACCGCGGTATCGTAACTTACCTGGGCGATGCCCAGGTCAGCTTGCGACTGAATCAGTTGGTTTCGTGCCTCCTTATCCTCAATCCGGAAAAGAACCTGCCCCTTTTCCACCCGGTCGCCCAACTTCACGTTGACCCCGGCAACCCGGCCCGTAACTTTAGGAGCGATGGTTGCTTCCGCCGATGCCTTAATCTGCCCGGAAGCATCATAAATCTTATTTATATCTGTCCTGCTCACACTCACCACCTCAACCGCGACGGCGGGGTTTTCGCCGCCGTCGGGCTGCTTGCTCCCACATCCACTAAAAAAAGCAGATAATAACAAAACCAATACCAAGATCGTTGATCGTTTCAAATCTATTTTCTCTCCCTTCATCTTTCTAAAAATCACCTATTGCAATCTTTAACATTATAAAAAAGTGAAATAAACTGGACCTAAACCAAATTGAAAAATTTTCTTAAAAAAATTGAAAATCCATATAAAAATTTCGAATTCTATTTTTATAAAAATTTAAAGAACTATTTTAAAGCAATTTATAATTTGGATTTATAATAATTTAAAGAAACGATTTTTCTGCGGCAAGTCCAGAGGAGATAAAAAGATGTCCTTGAAAACAAAAATATGGGGTTCTTGTATAATTATGGTTACCGTTCCTCTCCTCCTCTCGATACTATCGGCCAGTCTTATTCGCATTAATTATGAAAAGGATCACCAAATTCAGATCATAGAGGCCGCCCAAGAGGAAACAATGCGGGAAACCACAGGTTTTATGGATGAACTTGAGAATACGCTGGTCAATAAACCGGATTATTTCAAAGATCCATTTTACTTGGCGCAATTCAACGAAAAGATTTCTTCTCTCAATATGGGGGTTATGGTCCAGTGCAATGGAGATTTTATATATAATTCTGTTCCAGTTAACACAGAAAAAATTAAACCTAATTTATCCAAGTTTATCCAACAAGATGTTACTGGAAAATGGGTTTCAGCAACGACAAAAGATTATATAGTAAGATGCCGGGCTTTCTCTTTCAGTGACGGGACAACCGGCCAAATCTACCTCTTCATGAACAGAATACCTCCTTGGGAGGCGTCACCTGCCGACCATATCGCTTATGTGAAGTGGGTTTTTTTTATCTTCATTATTTGTATTTTTCTGACTAACAGTTATTTAACCTACCTTTTGTATAAAAGCTTAATCGAGCCTTTAAACTTGGTTAAAAAGGCAGCAAAGGAAATTCAACATGGAAACCTGGATTACCCCATTAGCTATCCGGTTAATAACGAAATAGGAGAATTATATCAGGACTTTGAAGAGATGCGGCTAAAGCTAAAGCAATCACAAGAACTCAACACGCAATATGAAAAAAGCAGAAAAGAATTGATATCAAATATATCCCATGACCTTAAAACACCAATTACCGCAATAAAAGGTTACGCTCAAGGCATTATTGAAGGTGTGGCCAATAATCCGGAAAAAGTAGGGAAATATCTCCGGACCATTATTGCTCACGCTGTGGAAATGGAGCGATTAGCAAATGATTTAGCCCTTTTTTCCAAACTGGACATAAAACAACTCCCTTTTTCATTTGAATGTATAGAAATTAACAGATACCTTGAGGATGCCAGAGAAGAATTGAATTTTGATTTATCTGAAAATAATATCATCCTTAAATTTGAGTCCCATTATAAAAGCAATGATTTAATTATGGCTGACCGTCAGAGGTTAATCAGAGTCATTCATAACATCGTGGAAAACGCCAAAAAGCATTTAAACAAGCAAGAAAAGGAAATAAAAATAATTTTGAAAGAAGAAGAAAGTTCAGCCTTAATTGAAATAAGGGATAACGGTTCCGGTATTCCGGCAGATAAACTCCCTTTGATCTTTAATCGGTTTTACCGGGTAGATAGTTCAAGAAACCGGACAACCGGAGGCGGTGGGATCGGTCTATCCATTGCGAGGGAGATTATCGAAGCTCATCAGGGAAGAATTTGGGCGGAGAGCACTGAAGATTTGGGGACAAGTATTTTTTTCACCTTAATAAAAGCCGCCTATTTTAAAAACAAATAGAACTGGTGTGCTTTGCTTAAGAGGAGATAAAAAAACATGAAAAAAGTATTAATTATTGAAGACGAACAAAGTATCGCGGAATTGGAAAGAGATTATCTGGAAATAGACGGGTTTGAAGCAGACATCGAGCTAAACGGCCGGACTGGACTGCAGCGCGCCCTGCAAGGAAACTACGCCATTATCATACTGGATGTCATGCTGCCCGAATTAGACGGTTTTGAGATCTGCCGGACAATCCGCGACCGGATCAATATACCCATAATAATTGTCTCAGCCAAGAAAGAAGATATTGATAAAATCAGAGGACTGGGGTTAGGTGCTGACGATTATATGACCAAACCTTTCAGTCCCGCCGAACTGGTAGCTAGAGTCAAATCCCATCTTGCCCGTTATAACCGTCTGGTTAATCAAACAGTTGTTGATCGTCCCGAGGAACTAAAAATCAAGGGGCTGGCAATCAATAAAATTTCCCGGCGTGTTTACCTTAACGGCCAGGAAATTCAGCTTACCACCAAGGAATTTGATCTGTTGGTTTTTTTGGCTGAGAACCCTGACCGGGTATTCAGCAAGGAACAGATTTTTGAAAAGATCTGGGGGTTCGATAATCTGGGGGATATTGCCACGGTTGCCGTTCATATTAGAAGAGTTCGCGAAAAAATAGAAAAAGACCCGTCCAATCCTGATTATATTGAAACAATATGGGGTACCGGATACCGTTTTAATATTTCCTGAATAACCTGGCTTGCCAGGTTATTTTACCACTACTCCACAGCGTCTGCCAGGCAAAATGACTTAACAGATATCCCGCCGATTCTCTTCAAGTCATCCTCCAGCTTTTGCCTCTCATTATCGTTTGCCTGCATAGTCAGGGTGATAATACCTCTTTGGCGGCCGGGGCCGGGAATACCGCTGCGGCTTAATATTTGCGATCCGTGCCTGGTCAGCACTTGCTGCACTTCCGGGGCGTTGTTCGCCCTTTCATCTACCAGAATTCCAACAACACAAATGTCGCGCTTCATGTTCAAACTCCCTCCAGAATAGTTTAATGAACTATCCTGTATTATTATCTTTAACTTGTTTTTTTATATAATAACATATCAACATGACTAAAACAGCGATAGCTGTTATGGCTATTACATTCTTGTAATGCAGCGAGAAATATAATATCTTTTTCCAATCATCTCCCAGGTAATATCCCAATAAGATAAAAGAATTCACCCAAATAAAAGCTCCTATTGACGAATATATGAGAAATTTAACATAGTTCATTTTCAGCATTCCGCACGTATATGCCACAAGGTGGCGAATACCTGGAAAATAATAGCCAAAAACAATAATTATATTACCAAATCTTGCGAGTATTTTTTCTAAATTAATACGTTTTTCTTTAAGGTTAAACCTTTCTTCAAATTTATGTTCAAACCTGCTTAAGATACCTTTGCCTATTAAATAGCTTAAGGTCATACCCGTTAAACTTCCCAAGAAAGAAAGAATGAATGCATAGCTATAATTTAGCTTGCCGGAATTTATTACATAACCAAGATATGTCATCAACGCTTCGTCAGGTATAGGCACTCCGAGGATACCCAAAGCCAAAGACAAGTAAATCCCGGCATATCCTAATTGTTTAAAATGAAACAAATGGATTAATGTCCCAATAATACAAACCCTCCCACCAGCTAAAATACCTTTGGACCCGAGTTTCTTAACTCAACTTTCAAGTTGTTTCTTAAAATGATTCATGTCCTTCCAACATTATTGCAGCTTCAAATATTTTCCGGCCTTAAGTATTTTCATGAAAAAAGACTGCTAAATTGATGCCTGGCCGGGAGTTAAGCGCCGATAATGGTAATAACGATTTCTCTGCTCGGACGCGGCCCGTCGAATTCACAAAGGAAAATATTCTGCCAGGTAGATAGCCCAATTTCCCCGTCAATAATAGGAATAGTTTCACTCGGACTAATCAAACCGGATTTCAAGTGCGCGTCTCCATTGCCATCTTGTCGATCATGTTCCCAAACGCCTCTCGGTATTAATCTCCTCAATAAATTTACCACATCGTTTTGAACACTTTCATCCCAATTCTCCTGAATCATTATCGCCGCTGTCGCGCCACGCACGTATACATTCACGATTCCGTTTTTTATATCTGACCCGGCTAAGATTTTTTTCACTTCATCTGTAATATCAATAAGCTCCTCACGATTGCGGGTTTTAACAGTGAATTTCTGTTGCATATTAATTTCCTCTACCTTTTTTAATTTATATTCTAGTTGTTTCTTATTAATTTTAAAATTAAAATTTACTGTCACCTTATTTTAACAAATTTCCTTAGATTTTAATATATAAGCCTGTGCCGCACGCTTGTAATC
>MVQK01000076.1 GCA_002067515.1 Pelotomaculum sp. PtaB.Bin013
TTATAAGTCAGTTTATTTCCTCTCTGCCCTCGTTTTTCAAGGATCGATTACAGCTTTCGGTCTGCGAAAGTTGAGTTATTAATTGTACGTAGTGCAGTTTTAGGTTGAATATTTCAGGGGCATCGAAATAAGGTGGTGATATTTTGATGGAGGGTTGTTAAATGCAATGGTTAAGTAAAAAGAATATGATTACTACAGTCTTTATCCTGATTCTTGTTACAATTTTTTGCTTATCAAAAAAATCAGGAATGCTTGAAAACCCAACAGCAGAGGGATTACGGGACTATATAGCTTCTTTTGGTGTTTTGGGACCTATTGTTTATATGACAATGTTTTCAGTAATCCCGGCAGGTTCAGTTATCGCAGTTGCAGGGGGAATGGCCTTCGGAATATACTTTGGAACCTTGTATACAATTATTGGGGCTATTATTGGTGCAACAGTTGCCTTCTATATCTCCAGGCTGTTGGGAAGAGGTGTAGTTGAAAAGCTTGTTAAAGGGAAAATGCAAAAATTTGAGGATGGAATTGAAAAGGGTGGTTTTCTTCTAATTTTAATTATGAGGCTTATTCCCATAATACCCTTTAATGTAATAAGCTATGGAGCAGGACTTACCAGAATTAAATATACTGACTACATACTCTCTACAATGATTGGTATTATCCCAGGGGTTGTTGTTTTTACAAACCTGGGGGACAAGGCATTATGCGTCAGATCCCTTGAATTTATGTTATCTGTTGGAATACTGGCTTTGATGGTTATAATGTCTATCCTCTTGAAGCGAAGATTTTCTTTTGAGGAGCTGCAAACTAGGTTTTACATGTACAGGATACAGAAAAAGTGAACTAACGCTAAGATCTGTTTTAAATAGGTTTTTAATAAACTGTTTTATAAAAAATTAAAGATTTGAAATTAATGGAGGGGCAACGATGAAAAAAGCATTATCCATAGTTTTAACGCTTTTATTTATTATGGTGTTATCAGCCGGATGTAATTCTCAGTCGGCAACCCAAAGCGCAACGACAAACAAGGAATTCAAATTGGGTGAACTTACGGACGCAAAGACCATGGTAGTAAATAAGGACAAGAAAGAAATCCAAATTCTAGCGGAAGTAAACGGAAAGTACTTAACAGAGTCAACCAGACATGGCGTAGTTTTTAAGGATGGAACGAACGGTGAAAAATCGGTTTTAAGAGGACTTGCTAATCAGTTTGATTTCTACAACGCTCTTATTGAAATAGGTGCCAAGCCGGGAAACAACATTTCATTAGATGACATGAAAAAAGCAGAAAAAAGCGTTGAAGGTTCTAAGCTTAATGTATTTGTTACATGGAATGGACTGGGCAAAGAAATACCCTTCAGCGATATATTAAAGGCAACTGAAAAGAGACCTATGGATATACGATTTGGTGGAAACCTTGAAAATGCAACGAACCTTAAAACAGGGTGCATTCTATGCTTGGATAGCTGTGCAGTTGGTATTACAAGTGACGCTGCATTTAAAGCCAATGAACTTGAAATAAAAAAACAAGTTAAAATCACTGGCAATCCGGACGTTCTTCCGAAGGATGGAACTAAGGTTGCAGTAATATTCAGACTTGCAGATTAGTTAATAAGCGGCAGGTAAGGGATAATATCTCTTACCTGTTTTAATACTTATTATAACGGGGAGTTTTATGAAATTATTTGTGCTAATTTATAATGGATTTATATGGGGTCTGCTAGCAGCTATTATAGCCATTAACAGCCTTTGGCTCGACATGAGAATTAGCGTTGGTCTGATTATTCCGTTGGTAATATTGATTTCCATAATTGCTGGTTTATTGACCAGAAAGCAAGTGATCATAAAGAGAAGCTTTACTCTGGCGAATTTCATTTTATGCTTCATTCTGGCTTTTTTAGTTTTGGGAAGCAAAAGATTGACTGTTGTGCCTGCATCCATAATTAGAGAAAGTATAAAAATGACAAAAATTAGATTTTCTGTCATTAATCTAATTTTAATACTATCTTTAGCTTTAGGCCTAATTTTAATCTGGATATGGAGACCAACGAGCAAAAATTAAGGTGCATTCGTTACTGCAACAAATTAAAAGCAGAACTAATTACATCTTGAGGTTAAAACGGAGGTTTTTGCTTTGTGGTATTTGGCCTGGCGAAATACCGTAAGAAGACGAAGTCAGTCTATGCTAACTGTTATTATTACTGCTTTAACAATATTTATCTTTGTGATTGTTTTTTCGGTTTTCTTAATGATGCAGGAAGGATTGTCACTTTCCGGTAAACGTCTGGGAGCTGATGTCATTGTCCTTCCCGACCTGGCGAAGGCTGATGCATACCAAACCTTGTTCACAGCAAACCCGGCCAATGTTTATATGCCAAAATCCATAATTGAGAAGCTTTCTAACATTGAAGGCGTTGAACAAGCGAGTCCCCAGTTTTTCACCCAAACCCTTACGGGTGGATGCTGTAGTTATGGAGAAGAAATTCGCCTCGTGGGATATGATGAAAAGACCGATTTTATCTTGAAACCTTACTTTAATGAGCAGAATTTCGATAGATTAGAAGATGATCAAGTTATTATTGGTAGTAAGGTTGAAGCTCATCTGGGCAATGTAGTGGCGATTTTAGGAAAGCCTTTTACGGTTGTAGGAACACTTTATCCGACCGGGAGCGGAATGGATGGAACTATATACTTAAATATTGATGTAGCACGAAAACTGGCGCGAGACATTCCAGAACTACAGCATTTATGGAAGGATGCTCTACCAGATGATCTTATTTCTTCTATTCTAATTAAGACCCAAAATAGTACCAGTAAAACTGAAGTGGTTGATGAAATCAAGCAGTCCGGTCTGGGAGTGCAAGCTGTTGCAACCAGCGAAACAATTAATAATGCGAGAAGTCAAATAGATATAATCAGTAAAGTCATTTTTGGATTATGCCTTTCTTCGCTAATGATTACCGTTTTGTCACTTATTGGACGGTTTAATTCCCTGGCCAAAGAACGAAAAAGAGAAATCGGTCTCCTGAGAGCCATAGGAATACAGAAAAAACAGATATTCCAGCTTATTATGAGCGAGGCATGGCTTATGGCTTTTATCGGTGGAGTGCTGGGAAGTCTCCTTGCTTGTATCTGTGTTATTCCAATTCTGGGAATATTAGAAAGCGCATTTGTTTTACCATCTGGAATATGGACCTGGTCAACAGCTTTAAAAAGTGGATGTTTCGGCGTTTTAGTCGCAATATTGTTAGGCTTTGTTGCATCGGTTTACCCTGCATGGAAAAGCGCAAGTTTAGATCCTCAAGAGGCTATTACACAGGGAGCGCTAGAATAAATGGAAATATGCAAACTCCAAAACGTTAGCAAAAGTTACATGATGGGGGAAAAGGTTAGTCCACTACAAAATATTAATCTCGTGGTAAATACAGGTGATTTCATTTCCATAGAGGGTTCTTCCGGGATAGGTAAGAGTACACTGCTCTATGTTATGGGCAGTTTGCTGAAAATCGATGAAGGTAAGCTTTACCTGGATAACAAGGATGTCAACTCACTGACTGATCAGCAGCTAACTAATTTACGAGCAGAAAAGATAGGTTTTATCTTTCAGGAAAATAACCTGATTCAAGCACTTACATTACAGGAAAATCTTGAGTTTGCTCAAGCACTGGGTAAAAAACGCATAACTGATTCACAAGAAATTGTTACGTTGATGGAGCGCTTGGGACTATTAGACCGGAAGGATTATCTTCCAAATCAGCTTAGCGGCGGTCAGAGAAGGCGCGCTATGATAGCCCGTGCGCTGATTAACCACCCTTCCCTTATCCTTGCTGATGAACCAACAAATGATCTTGACGATTTCTGGGCTAACGAAATTGTCCAGTTATTCGTAGAAGCAATTAATAAGGGTTGTGCGGTTGTTATTGTGACTCATAATAACAAATGGGCAGCAGAAGCTACCGTCCAATATAGGCTGAAGTATGGGAAATTAGCTTTGCTTGACAAGTAACACCTGGGAAAATTAAACGTTTTTTAGGAGAGGCTAAAATGAAAAAGAACTTATCAAAGCTTATTCTGGGGACTGAGTTGCTCGCGTCATTGCTTATCTTGGGTTCAATTTTTATCTGGGCTCCTGTCTGTGATGGATTGCTTACTTTACAAAACGGCACCATGGTACATATGAAATGCTTTTATACTGGGCAGGTTTCCATTGTATTGGCAATAATCTTACTCTTTGCAGCTATTGTGGCTTTTTTCTCCAAAACGGATCATAACAAGCTCCAGTGGGTTATTATTGTAATTGGAATTATGATTATAGCAAATACTTTTGAATCGGTGATTGGTATTGGTATCTGTAAAAACACGGCAATGGCATGTCATGCTACATCTGCGTGGCTAAGGGGCAGCGGTGTTTTAGTTATTATAAGTGGCCTTTTTGATATCTTTGCTAATAGCAGTAAAACAAATAAACTTACTTTGTAAATATGATCTCAGGTATGATAAAGCACATGATGAAAATAAAAGCCCGAGGTGCAGTGTTTGCATTCGCGTTGCATTTTGTCTTCCCGGGCAGTAATTACAACATTTAACCAGGGAATTATCCTTTTGCAATGATAAGGAAGGGAGAAAAACTTATGCAACCGCAACAGGCTACTAAGATAGCCATGCGAGAAATGAAAGGAGGCAATAATTGCTGCCGGTCAATAGTTATTGCTGCCTGTCAGGTTTGGAACATAGGAATACCGGAAGGGGTTTTAGATGCTGCCGCTCTTTTCGGTGAGGGAATGCACTCGGGATGCTCCTGCGGTGCTCTCACCGGAATGATTATTGCTTCCGGTTTGAAGGCCCGTAGCCAGCCGGAGGCGAATGGCCAGCAGATCGCCAGCATCTGCATGACAGGTTCAAAATGACCTTTGGAGCTACCTGTTGCCGGGCTATCAAGAAAAAAAGGAGTCTGCTGGAAAAATTGGGCAACCGGGCCTGTATAGATCTCACCGGCAAAGCTGCCGCCATTCTGGTACAGCTTTGGGAGGAGTGGGGGGGAAATGGGCGAACGGCAAATGTTTTTACACGCTGATTCACGTATCGAGCCAGGCTTACTGAAGGAACTTGTGACAGTGGTTGAAAATGGTGCTGCATGGGGCTGCGCTACTTTGGAATTCGATAACCAGGCCATTTTCTATATTATATTGTCCTGGTTTTCCAACCTTCGTTCGCGCATATTTAACAGTTGCTATGGCGATCAGGCCGTTTACTGCCGCCGTAACTTCTATTACCAGATAGGCGGCTATCCCGATTGGCCGTTCCTAGAGGATGTAGAGTTTTCCAGGCGCGCCCGCTTGCGGGAAAGAGGCAGAATCATAACCGCGAAAGTGACCAGCAGTGCCCGACGTTTCGAAAAACAGGGGCGGGGGAAAACCCTGCTTTTGATGCAGTGGATCAAACTGCTTTTTGCGTTAGGATTATCGCCGCAAAAACTGATTATGTTATACCGGTAACAAGAATTTCGCCACAAAAACGTTTGGAGACCATGCGTAATGCGAAAAAGGCGGGATTACTGCTGGGAACCTGCCTGGAACCAGTTGAACCGGAACATAGCACGGAGGAACTCGTAGAAAAGATATTGATAACAAGAGAGGTTCATCCCGTCTTTAGTAGAGCGGCCCGTCGTATCAGCATACCGGGAAGTCAGTTGGAAAAACACGGAATGGCGAGCGAGTTGCGCATGACTCAGATTCTGGCGGTGGTCCGTCTGGCCATGGGACATGATGTGGCTGGTAATTGCACTCATGAACCCTGTGTTTCAGGAGCTATGGCGGGAGCGAATCTTCTATGGGCGGAAGCTGGTTCAAATCCGCGAGATATGGCTAGTGATACTGAAAATAGCAGGGGATTTAGCCCGGTTCGATGTCGGGAAATATTCAATGAGGCGGAATGGCCAATACTTGATGGACCTTCCCGTTTCTTTAGTAGAGTTGATTAGAATATAGGTCTATTCCCTTGTAAGGAGGATGCAATGAATGAAAAAAAACTGGTGGGATAACTGGTGGTTCAAATTATCATTGATTCTAGCGCTGGTATGTCTTTACTATTTGGTAGTGCCTTTCCACAACGCTATAAATCAGGCTGTGGCGGTGTTGTCCAAGGTCAATATCCAGGTTGCCAAGGATTATATACTATCATTTGGAGTTTGGGCTCCCATTATATCCTTTTTACTTATGGTTTTACAGTCAGTGGCCGCGCCACTACCTGCATTCATTATTACTTTTGCCAACGCTGGCCTGTTTGGCTGGGTTAAAGGCGCGATTCTATCATGGTCCAGCGCCATGGCTGGCGCTGCTTTATGCTACGCCATCGCCCGAGTATACGGCCGGTCTGTGGTGGAGAAGTTTACCACCCGGTCCGCCCTGCGTGAGGTGGATGTCTTTTTTGAACGCTACGGCAAGTGGGCTGTATTAATTGCACGCTTATTGCCTTTTGTATCTTTCGACGTAGTTAGTTATGCAGCTGGTCTTACATCAATGGGTTTTTGGGAATTCTTCTGGGCTACCGGATTGGGACAGCTTCCGGCCACCATAGTGTATTCCTACGTTGGAGATATGCTGGTTGGCAGCGTGAGAACTGTAGTATTTGGCCTTCTCCTGGTGTTTGCTCTTAGCGCTTTTGCTTTTATGTTCAAACAGATATGGCAGGATCGACATAAAATTAAAAATCAATCCTAAGATGGTTGTATGGAATGCGGCGCATGTGCAAAAAACTGTCCGTTTAATGCGATAGAAGTTAAACCGGGTGTTGGTTGTGCGCAAGCGATTATTAAGAGATGGCTGACTGAAACTGAGCCTAGCTATGACTGTTCAGGCGGCAGCGATAGCAACGGGTGTTGCTAAATAAATATCAGAATAACCCGACATAATAAATAAGGATTGTTTATAAAAGCGACATGCCCATCATTATACTTGACATATAGTATAGGGGGGTATACTATATAATTATAGTTTAAAGGTGGTGCTGACTGTGAATGATATTGAGAAAAGGCCTTGCTCCAGTTGCCTAAGCGCAAACGGAGAAAAAATCAGAAGCTGGCGTGATGAAAAAACCGTGCAGGAACTTACCAATCGCCTCAATCGTATTGAAGGTCAAATAAGGGGGATCAAGCGAATGATTGAGGAAGGTGTTTACTGCGACGACATATTAAACCAGATATCTTCCGCCCAGTCGGCATTAAACGGTGTTGCTAAACTGCTTTTAGAAAAGCATATGAGATTCTGCATAAAAGAGCAAATCATAGCCGGCGACGATAAGGTTATTGATGAGTTGATGAATACTATTTTCAGGATGATGAACAAATAACGGGGGGCTCCTTGTTAGAGATATGCTGAAAAAAGAATCATTCAAAATTGCGGGGATGTCTTGCGCAGCATGTGCCGCAAGAATAGAAAAAAATTTCAAAAATCTGGAAGGCGTTAACCAGGCTAATGTTAATTTTGCCGTGGAAAAAGCCACGGTTGAATATGACGACAAGCTTGTCGATCCGCAAAAGTTTGAGATTCTCGCGGAAAAGCTGGGCTATGAAGTGATCAGGGAAAAAGCGGCGGAAGAAAGCAAGGTCGACCTTGTGCTCAAGGGTATGACCTGTGCCGCTTGTGCAGCCAGGATTGAGAAAAAACTCAGCAGACAGAACGGAATTATCAAAGCCGCTGTTAATCTCGCGACGGAAAAAGCATCAGTGGAGTATGACCCGGCAGAAATAAAAGTTTCAGATATGATTAAAGCAGTGCAGTCTTTAGGTTATGACGCTGAGAAAGCAGAGGATGCGGCAAGGGACCGGGAAAAAGAGCTCAGGGAAAAAGAAATACGAACCCTTCAGATTATCCTGGTCATCTCCATTTTGTTGAGTTCTCCTTTGTTGTTGGCGATGGTATTGATGATCGCCCACCTTGAGACTGCCTGGCTGGCCATACTGCATAACCAGTATTTTCAGTTGGCCATTGCCACACCCATTCAGTTCATCGTCGGATTCAGGTTCTATAAATACGCGTTTTATGCTTTGAGAGCCAAGAGCGCCAATATGGATGTACTGATTTCCATGGGTACGTCAGCGGCGTATTTCTATAGTCTGTACAATGTTTTCTTCCAGACTGCGCCGGAAGGCATGATGAAAGACCTGTACTTTGAAGCGTCGGCAATACTTATCACCCTGATTTTCTTGGGAAAATACCTGGAGGCTGTGGCAAAAGGAAAAACCTCCGAGGCGATCAAGAAGCTGATGGGCTTGCAGGCTAAAACCGCGAGGATAATCCGTGACAGTGTGGAGCAAGATATTCCGATCGAAGAAGTTGAAATAGGAGATATCGTTATTGTCAGACCCGGTGAGAAAGTCCCTGTTGACGGAAAGATTACCGAAGGAAATTCGTCCATTGACGAATCCATGCTTACCGGAGAGAGTCTGCCGGTCGAGAAAAAAACAGGAGACTTGGTGATCGGCGCCACTATAAATAAATATGGAACATTCAAGTTTGAAGCGACAAAAGTAGGCAAGGATACGGCACTTTCACAGATTATCAAAATGGTGGAAGACGCTCAAGGTTCAAAGGCCCCGATACAAAAAATCGCCGATCAGGTTTCAGGCGTTTTTGTACCGGTTGTTGCGGGGATTGCCGTCCTGACATTTGCGATCTGGTACTTTGGCAGCGGTGACCTGACCAAGGCAATTATCAGCGCGGTTGCCGTGTTGGTGATTGCCTGTCCTTGCGCGTTGGGACTTGCCACCCCCACAGCCATCATGGTGGGCACAGGCAAAGGCGCTGAAAACGGCATACTCATCAAAGGCGGAGAACACCTGGAAACGGCTTATAAGCTGAACGTTGTCGTAATGGAC
>MVQK01000077.1 GCA_002067515.1 Pelotomaculum sp. PtaB.Bin013
CGGCCCCATGGTCAAGCGGCCTAAGACACCGCCCTTTCACGGCGGTAACCCGGGTTCGAATCCCGGTGGGGTCACCATTTGCGGGTGTAGCTCAATGGTAGAGCATCAGCTTCCCAAGCTGAGGGTTGAGGGTTCGATCCCCTTCACCCGCTCCAATGAAATCCAAGCCCTCAGAGGTTCTACTTAATCCTTCTGAGGGCTTTTTGGTGCCTGTGGCACTTCATTTTTGATTTCGGTGCCCAAAACATCAAACCGCCCGCCTCTTTAATTTAACTTTTCAACCACATCTGCATAAATATCCGCCGTGGTGCCCATTTTTGCGTGCCCTAAAAGCTCCTGAATTACTCGTAAATCTTCCCCCAATTCCAATAGTCCAATAGTCTGGTAGCAAAGGTATGGCGATTGTGGGGAGCTCTCCATAATCGCCATACCTTTGCTACCAGGATGCTGGAGAACGATCGTAGCCTGGTTGAAGTTCAGGCACTACTTGGCCATGAAAAAACATTAATATTACAGCAATCTACACTAAAGCCACACCTTCATTCATTAGTAGCTGCAGTGTGTATATTCCGTTGAGAAAAAACACCTAAACCGCTGAAGTTGAACACTTAGACCGTTTTAATTGAACAGTCTTTCCGCAAAAGCTGTACATTATAGCCAAATGACCTCATGGTATACGCTTTTTCTCATAAGCAGGATAGGGCAACACTGGGGAGTGACCCGAATGGCTTATGAGTTCGCAGAGAGAGTTTATGCCGGTAGGTGTCGCTCCTTTTATTTAAAAGCAATATTACACCACTCTCCTTGGAAAATTAATGCGATAAACCTCGGGAGTTTGAGGGCAGAGCCCTCAATAGCCGTAAGGCTGCTTTGAATTAGCGGCCTGAAATGCCCTTTCACTCCCGCAAAAGGGTCATATCCAGTGTTCAACTCCGCCGGAACCGGTGTTCAGTTTCAAACGGGGACACTGTTCAATCTTAGCGGTTAAACTGTTCAGTTTTACCCGGCATATTCAGAAGTGGATTCTCTTTGAGAAGATTAACAATCTTCTTAATTTAGATCATAGCCCGGATGGTGATCGGCCGAGCTTGCAAAGCCGGTGGCATAGTTGCACAAGTTTTGGGCTATTCCAGTATTAATATGCATCAATCTATATATGAAACTGGACAGCAGAACGATGGCGGAGGCAGTGGAGATGGGGGAGGTTTAATGAATCTACTGGATTGTGATGGCTTGATTCCGGCCTGGCCAGAGACGTAGGGATATAATCCTGCTCCTAGGGGACAATAATTGGTATGGAACGCTAGTTATTTCATTGCATCTGAGTCTGACTTGACGCTACAATTCAGCTAAGGGAAATAATAATGAACGATCTGGTGCCTGTTGGGTCGGTTATACGCTAGTGGTGAGGTTTAAACTAATAAGAAGTCCAATTTGCTTGGTAATGTTACACTTTTTAATTCACACTCCCAGACTCTAATGACATTCCATCCACGTTTTCGAAAATATTCCGTTATTTCTTGGTCATGCTTTTTATTACACTTTCTTTTCTTTGTCCAATATTCCTCGTTTTCTTTTGGACGTGTATTCCTACAGTCGTGGCCATGCCAAAAACAGCCATCAACAAAAATTGCAACCCTGGCTTGTAAAAACACAAAATCAGGATGACCCTTCACAGGATAACCTCTTCGCCATCCTTTAATGTCGTATTTTTTAAACAAAGAAATTAACTTTAACTCTGTTGATTTATTCCCTTTGGTTCTAACTTTTTTCATTACAATAGAACGCATTTCTTTATCAAATATATCTGCCATAATATCCTCTTGGTAAATATAATTACAATTTTATATGAATTAATTCTATTAAGTCTAAATTAAAATAAAGCTAACTTATTTTATAAAGTTTCCCGTCATAATAACGTTTCATTCCTTGAAGTATATCATCTAAAAAAATCAATACTTCATCCTTAATTGTTTCTAAATCATCAATAGTTAAATCCCTTGCACATTCACTAAACGAAACATCACCGTGTGCCAAATCGTTTCTAAAATTTTTTACTTTTTCAAGGGAAACACCTTTATTCTGCAAGGTATACCGTATTCTATGCTTATCGCAAATAGCTTTAATTTTTTTCGCATCCAAATTACCGCTTATATCAAGAGTTTTTTTTGTAAGAACAATCGGACTATTTGTAATTATACTTTCAATAATTAGTTGAATTCTATTTTCATATGCTGAACGTTCCAGCAACAACATTTATTCCAGATAATGCCAAACCTTTTGTGAGACCTCCAATCCCGCAAAATAAATCAACTGCAACACAAGGCGTTGGCATTATTCAGCACCCCTTTTCCCCAGCAATTCACCATCATGTGATTCATCTACAAATAGTAAATATGTGTCAATTCCCAGAGCATTAGCTATTTTTTGAATATTCTCCAATGCGATACTTCTTTTACCACACTCTATGGCGCTTATATAAGTTCTATGAAGGCCTGCTTTTTCAGCGAAACTTTCTTGTGATAACCCTATTTGATTTCTATATTTTCGTAAGTTCCTGGCAAAGACTTTTAACGCATCCATTTATTACACCTCAGAATATATTATTTAGACTCGAATACAATAAGTCAATATACAATAAGTAACATAATGAGGAATAATCCGATTGGCATATCTCCCTAGATCAAAAGGATGTAGCCCGGCCAGAGCAAGTAAATGACTCTGTCGGTATAGAAGCTGTATTTAATAAAAGTAATAATTATTGGTACTTCGATACTCGTTCCTGCAACTTTGAGAGGTTAATCTTAGTCTCTTTGAAAAAGAAAATCCGCTATAGTGGCGGAAGAAGATAACCATAGCATAGGCCAAGTTTGAAACATTTCCCCGAATTATTGCCATAAAGCGCATTAATTATATAAAGTATGTCAAACAATACCCGTTTTTCAATCTTTGGTACTACTTACAGTAAACTAATAAATCCTTATTGAAACGGGAAGCCAATTCCTTTTCTTCTAGATCGTCAATGGTTATAATACAAGTTACTCGCTTTTCCCATACCTTAAGATTAGACAATAATATAAACCTCTTTTGGTGCAATTAAGTAATTTAAGCTGTGGAGGCTAAGATTAACTTTCAAAGGTATAAGATTTCGGATAACTTTGCTGGAGCATTCTTTTTTCCATCCATTGAACTGTGACAGTAGATATGCCCCTGGGTTATTTAAATAAGTGTATGTGTCGGGCAGGACCATAGAATGGCCTGACTGAGCTACGCTAGATCCAGATGCACTTCGTCATAAAAGTCTACCGTTTAATTTATAGTGAGGATTCACGGTAAAAGAGAGAAACATTGTTATCCCAGCCCCAAATAAACAGTCATTTACGGTTTTCCGTAAGTGGTTTTTTTATCCTGTTTTCTAAACCATGGTCTTGCTTCCAGAGCCGGCCGCTACGTACCAGACCGGCACAATCGGGCCTAGCAAAGCGTTTTAGCGAAATAGTTCATATAATTAGCGCAATATTTATTGAATTTACATCATGAATGATGTATACTTTTATTGGATTAAAAATATAATATATTATGAGGCTACCCAATGAGAGTATTTACCTATCACACAAGCGGAGGTAAAGATTTAATTCTTGAATACCTGGACAGCTTACCCAAGGACGAATCAGCGCTCGGATATGCTATAATCAAAAGGCTTTCAAAGCAGGGATTTGACGCTCTGGAGGGCCTAACTACAAGGCAAATTAAAGGTAAGTTATGGGAGATTAAATTTCACGCGAAAAACCGGATTTTTTACGTTGTGGTGGAACAGGGAAGCGTTTATCTGCTTCACGCTTGTAAAAAACAGAAAGGAAAAGCAGAGTTATTCGAGATTGAAACGGCTGAAAAAAGGATGAAGGAAGTATTAAGTTAGAAATATAAAGGAGTGGTTGTGATGCCGTTCAAGGAGATAGACATTAACAGAATAATTAAAGAAAAAAGTGAAAAAGACCCGGAATTTAAAGAAGCGTTCCGGGAAGCAAGTGCAGAGCTTGATTTAATTGCTCAAATAATTAAAACCAGGAAAGCAAAAGGTTTGACGCAGAAAGACGTTGCTGATAAATCCGGCTTGACCCAACAGATGGTATCCCGTATAGAAAAAAGGGAATACCCTCCGAATTACAAGAACCTGGTTAAAATCGCCGATGCTCTAGACACTAAATTAGAACTTGTTTCTAAATAATAATTTCTTTCACGCATAAATAAGAAGAGGGGGTTCCCCCTCTTTCATTATTTAACTGGATTTTATCATCACCATCGTTAATATATGAATTTAAGCATGCAAACAATTGTTCTGACGACAACTGTGACGACAATGCGATTTAATTTTTGCTTTTATACTGAGTTTTACATTGCGTTCATAGAACCCGTAAAACCGCGTTATTTAAGGTGTTTTCCGTTTGTGACTCTTACATTTTTCTTGTTTCCTCAAATTCCCAAGCTGAGGGTTGAGGGTTCGATCCCCTTCACCCGCTCCAATGAAATCAAGCCCTCCAAGGATCTATACTTTGGAGGGCTTTTTGTACCCATTTAGTACCCCAAGATCTTTTTTTGATTTTTATAAATTCATAAAATGTTCATAGGATCTGCATAAAATTGACACATTGAATTGTTAATATAAAGTTATAGGAACTCTCAACAATCAGGAGGCAGAGAGTATGAATATCTTATTAATAGATGATGATGAGGATTGTTTGGACAGCCTGGTCAACGCGCTAGAGTCTGCCGGGCACTGGTGCGATAAATTCACATTTCCCGGGGAAGCCATGGAGGCATACGGGCAAAATCAATATGACGTTGTCATTACTGATTTGAATATGTCGGGCATGAACGGGATTCAAGTTTTAAAGCGGATCCGCTATCTCAATCCGGAAGCGAAAGTAATAATTAACGCAGGCCACGGTGATTTAAGTACTGCCATTGCCGCTGTAAATAATGGGGCATACGCATTTTTTGTCAAACCTGCTGATTTGCTTGAGTTGATTGAAACTCTTGAGGGAATTGAACTTGAAATCACTGAACAAATGCTGATATTGAGTATGCCCGGCTGGCTTTGGATTTAACTTGATTATTTTGGTCGGGTAACCATAGATTGGCAATATATCATCTCCTGCGGCTGTATTTAATGTCAGCTTAGTATTAACCAGCCATTAACACATTGATTTTCTCCTGCATATTATATAAAAAACAATAGGAGTGATATGGATGGCATTCGGTACTTCTGGCGCGGCGGTGGAAGGTTGTGGCACGGGTTTTGGCAGCCCAGCGTTTATTATCTTTTTAATCTTTATCCTGCTCATTTTTGGTGTAAGTTGCTGCTGTATTTAAACTGGAAGATTATTTTATTTATTAAAAAACCAGGGATGCGGTACCCTGGTTTTTTAATACCCTATCTTCTTTATGCGCTCCTGTCTGGCAGGAGCTTTTTATTACCAATCATCATATAACCAATATTTAAGTACCAGATTAATGTCATCTGGGTGAGATTCTTTAATACTTTTCAGTTTTGCGGCTGCATTTAATTGTGTCGCCAGATCTTTAATAAGTTCTGGATTCTCCTCCTCCATATTCCTGATAAGGGATTGAATCCTTTTATATTCTTTTCTCTTTCCCGGATTTTCATTGTTGTTAATTGTATCCTTATCTTTGGGCTTTTTGAAAAAAATTACCCATAATACAGATAACCCAGTAAATGCTAACAATAATGTCAAAACAAAAGTTGTTTTCATTCACTGCACACCTAAAGGTAAAATTTTATTTATAGATTCGAACAATAATTAAAATTTCCTTCTTGGATAGAAATATGTTTTCTCTTACATACAAGGAATGGATAGTGTACGAGCTGTCAACTAAAGCCGCTGATCGATCAAATCGTTAGCATTAGATGATCCATCTTCTTAAAATTTTTTAGAATATCCCACAATTGTGGGATATTTTGTACATTGGGGCTGAAGCTGGGTTTATGTGATCACACATTTACTGTCCTTTTCATATAGTAAAGTAAACTAAAATTTTAATAATAAGGAGGTACCCTTAATGGCCGAGGTTAAAGCTGAACAAGCCTGTGGAACAGGTTTTGGCAGCCCAGCGTTCATTATCTTTTTGATTTTGATCCTTCTCGTTTTTGGCGTGGGATGCTGTGGCGGTTGTATCTAAGTATAAAAACCCTTATTGATAACTAGACTGCGTTTAATAACCACCGGTCGTAACCCCCGGTGGTTATAGCTTTAATATACGGTAATATAGTTGTTTAAATCAAAAGATGGTTTAGTTATCCGGAGGTATGCTATATTGAATTTTCTAATTGGCTTGGCGACAGGAATTTTTGGAGGTCTCGTCGGCCTTGGCGGTGGCGAGATCATGATTCCCTTGATGGTTCGTATCTTGAAAATGGAACAACGCAAAGCCCAGGGTACATGTCTTGTTGCTTTTGTCTTCACTGGAGTATCGGGAACTCTTACTTATATGTCAAGAGGTTCGGTTGATCTGACGGCTGCTATGCTTTTAGTGTCTGTCGCCGTTTTTACTGCCAGGTTAGGGGCTAGTTACGCCAATGCTCTTCCTGAATGGAAACTTAAAAGAGCGTTCGGCTGGTTATTGTTTGCGGTAACTATGCTTTTGCTGCTGAAGTCTTATCCATCTCATATTGCCGGATCTCCAGCAGAATGGACAAAAGTATTTATCCTTTTGTTTACAGGGGGCATTACCGGTTTTCTCTCTGGAATGCTGGGGATCGGAGGGGGTTCGATAATGGTGCCCGCAATGGTGCTGCTCACCGGCTTTACCCAATATACCGCGCAAGGCAGTTCTCTTCTGGCTATGATTCCTATCGGTTTGGTTGGCGCGTACACCCACTGGCGGTTTGGGAACGTTAGCGTGAAGACATTGCCGGGGTTAATCCCGGGCATTCTTATCGGCTCGTTTCTTGGCGGTTCTTTGGCTCATAGTTTGCCGGAAATTGCTTTGCGGATAATTTTCGCAGTTATCCTAATCGGGACGGGAATAAATTATATCAGAGCGCCTAAATCCATTCCCGAAACTGATGATGGCAATACCATTGTGCAGAAGTTATGAATCGCGCTTTCTTGTGGGGTGGGAGATTTTCTTTAAAGCAGGTTTAGGTATTTTAAACTTTAGGGATGTAGGCGGGTTGTCATTTACGGATAAATTGCTGTGTTTGTATCCGTAAGCGAAATAAACTAACAATCCGGCGAAAATCCATATAATGAAACGAATTCTGGTAAGGTTGGGAAGATTAAATGCCAGGTAGGTGGACATGGCGATACTAATAACAGGCAGCGCAGGCACCCATGGGACCCGGAAAGGTCTGGGCAAGTCCGGCCGCTTGGCCCGCAGGACCAGGAGCCCTGCCGATACGGCGATGAAGGCGCTCAGAGTGCCGATATTGGCTAGTTCCGCTACTATGGAAATGGGCAGGAGGGCGCCGATGGCGGCTACAACCAGCCCGATAATCAGACTGTCCCACAGGGGGGTGTGCAGTCGAGGGTGAACCCAGTCAAAAATTGGCGGCAGCAGCCCGTCCCTGGCCATAGCGAAAAAAATACGGCTTTGACCGTAAAGGACGACAAGCAAAACACTGGTTAGTCCCGCTAAAGCTCCCACGGAGATAACAGCGGCCGCCCACGGCAGTCCTACCCGCAGCAAGGCGGCTGATACAGGAGAAGCGGTGTTTAGAGCTGAATAATGAACCATGCCGGTCAGGATCAGAGAAACAAGGATATAAAGAACTGTGGCTATGACCAGGGACGCCACAATGCCTATGGTCAAGTC
Organism: Pelotomaculum sp. PtaB.Bin013; assembly: GCA_002067515.1. Lineage (GTDB taxonomy): Bacteria > Bacillota > Desulfotomaculia > Desulfotomaculales > Pelotomaculaceae > Pelotomaculum_D > Pelotomaculum_D isophthalicicum. Next base: position 7,837 of record MVQK01000077.1, read on the forward strand.
CCGCCGGGGATTCTTAACTTCTTCCGCCGCCGTTGACACCGCGTCAAAGCCAATATAGGCGAAGAACACGATGGCGGCTCCATGCACGATGCCGGCAGTGCCGAACGGTAAAAAAGGTTTCCAGTTGGCCGGATCGATATGTCTGAAACCCAGGCCGATAAACAGCAAAATGGCGGCGAGTTTGGCTGTCACCACAAATTTGTTCGCTGTCGCGCTGTGCTGAGCGCCTGTAATAATCAGTCCTGTAAGCACGAGCACAATTAGCGCCGCCGGCAAGTTGATCATACCACCGCTAAAAGGGGAACTGGTAATGGCGGTTGGCAGGGCTATCCCGGCGGAAGACAGCAAATCGACAAAATAGGAACTCCACCCGATTGACACGGCGCCTGCGGAAACAATGTACTCCAGAATGAGATTCCAGCCTACCAGCCAGGCCAGTATTTCACCCAGCGACACATAGGAAAAGGTGTAAGCGCTGCCGGCCACCGGAATCATCGAAGCCATCTCCGCGTATATCAGCGCGGCAAGTCCGCTCGCGATACCCGCCAGCACAAACGACAGAACAATGCCTGGGCCGGCGTAATTGGCGGTGACAACCCCGGTTAGCACAAAAATGCCCGTGCCGATGATCGCGCCTATGCCCAAAGCCGCCAGATCAAGAGCGCTCAAAGTGCGCGGCAGACGGTGACGGCTGGTTTCTTTTTCAGCCATCAACTTTTCGATAGATTTGGCCCGCCATTGATACATCCCGTTATTATCTCCTTTCTTAAGTTGGGGACATTCCTCCGACCCCCAAAGATAGGCTTTAAAGGGAGGTGTGTCCCCTTTCCTTATATGAGCATACCGGACAGTTTGTCAAAATCCGTGACAGGAGACTGGCAAGTATAGTTTTGACAGACATAAGCGGTGGCCATGCCGTCAATTGATCGTTGTTCTTTTGTATATGGCGCCAGTGTTTCTATCCCTTGATCAGCATCTCC
>MVQK01000078.1 GCA_002067515.1 Pelotomaculum sp. PtaB.Bin013
GCGGCGGCAGTTTGTGCAGCCGGAGGAGCGGGGTTGTGATATGAATGGAATTATTAATGTGCTGAAACCTCCCGGGATGACCTCCCACGATGTTGTTGATTTTATCCGCCGCACATTTAAAATAAATAAAGTAGGACATACCGGAACACTGGACCCAGGGGCAGCCGGTGTGCTGGTTGTTTGCCTGGGCCGTGCCACCCGCGCAGCCCGGTTTATTACCGGGGACGATAAAGAGTACCGCGCGGAAATAACTTTTGGTGTCGTTACTACTACAGGGGATTCCTTTGGTGAAGTGATAGACGAACGAGATGCTTCACGTTTGACCGCGGAAGCCGTCAAGGCTTCTTTACCGGTTTTTACCGGGGAGATTAGCCAAGTGCCGCCAATGGTGTCCGCTTTAAAATGGCACGGAAAAAAGCTTTACGAATTGGCTAGAGCTGGTATGTCTATCGAACGCCAACCGCGTGTTGTTACCGTCCACAAGCTTGAGTATATAGACGGTACCGGCTGGAGTTGCCCGAACCCGGTGGCGTTTGTGCACTTAACTTGCTCTAAGGGGACATATGTCCGGACACTTTGTGAGGATATCGGCGATTACCTGGGATGTGGAGCACATATGTCGTTTCTGGTACGAACAAGAGTAGGTGTTTTTCATATTGCTGATTCATATACTCTAGAAGATATTAAGTTGTTTGCTGTAGCCGGGAAAACGGAACATAATTTTTCTAATATGGTTATTCCTGTGGAGAAAGCGCTATTAGGTTTACCGCCTGTTAAAGTAAAAAGCGCCGCAGTTACAGCGGTCAGTTCAGGCTCAAAGCTTTATTTGCCCGGAGTGGCAGAACTGCCTGACGGTTTGACAGAAGGTGTTCTTGTTCGACTGCAAGGCCCGGAAGGGTTGTTGGCTGTTGCAAAGACTGATCTTGATCCGGATGACACGAGCAGGTTTGTATTTAAACCCGTTTGTGTGCTGGTATAATCATGTTAAATAAGGAAATCAAATCGTTGTTTGCGCTAGTGCGGACAACGAATAGGCAATAAATCCGAAATACGGACCGGCTCCGTTCAGACAGGAGGTTGTTAATTTGAACATTTACCGCCATTGGCAAGGGTTAAAGGATAAACATAAACGGCTGGTAGTCGGTCTGGGGAACTTCGACGGGGTACATATCGGCCATCAAAAACTGATTTCTGAGATAGTGAGCTTGGCTAAGGAAATTGGCGGCACACCGGCTGTTTTTACTTTTCATCCTCATCCACTAGCCGTTCTGTATCCGGATAAGTGTCCGTCATTTCTTCTATCACAGGAAGCGAAACAAAAGTTCATGGCTAGGCTGGATGTCAAAGTACTGTTGCTGGTACCTTTCGACCTTGAATTTGCCGCACTTTCTCCTGAAGATTTTATTAAGACGGTTCTTTGCGATGAGCTAGGAGCCAGTGGTGTTGTGGTTGGGTATAATTATACTTTCGGTCACTATGGCCGGGGAACACCAGCCTTGCTGGAACAGCAAGCTGCTAAATACAATTACCAGTTACGCGTGGTTCCCCCGGTAATGGTTGAAGGTCAGGTAATCAGCAGCACTTTGATCAGGGAGTTGCTGATGAAAGGTCAGGTAGCTGAGTCGGCTAAGTTTTTAGGGTATTATCCGTTTATTGAAGGACAGGTTGTGACGGGGGAAAGACGGGGCGGCTCCCTTGGATATCCTACCGCCAACCTTAATATAGAACAAACATTGCTTGTTCCCGCAAATGGTGTTTATTCAGTTAAAGTGTATGTTGATAATGAAACCTACCTCGGAGTGGCAAATATCGGTGTCAAACCAACATTTCAGGGTAGCACGAGGAACATTGAAGTGCATTTGTTGGACTTTTACCAGGATCTATATGGAAAAAATATAAAAGTAAAATTTACCAGGCGGTTAAGGGAGGAAAAAAGATTTATGACTTCAACCGATCTGGTTAAACAAATAGAGCAGGATATTATGGAGACCCGTGCGGGGGTCGAAAGCAAATGAATAAAAAATAACAACTTTCAATATAAATTTAATAGGCAGCGTTTACATAAGTGCCAGGTTTGTGCTACAATTATCGCGTTAAACGTCCCGTATCATGAAAGGAGGCGTTTACCTTGACAGTTCCAAAATTTGATTCTCCAGAAGAGGAAATCAAGAAGTGGTTAAATTATATCGCTTTGATTTGTCTGAGCGAGGAGTTCCAGTCCTTGAAAAAAGAGCTGGAAAGCATTTACCTCCAATCGAACATGGAAAATGTCCGGTTAACAGCCTTCGAGGATGCTCTATACGCCTTTCTCTCGCAAGAGAGGGACGAACAAGTATACCAATCTAACGCGTATTAGAGCCTAAAACAGATGAAGGTAATTATTACTGAACACGCCCGCAAGCGATTACGGGATTTGAGACAGGATAGGATTACTATAGCAGACATAATTAACGCTGCCAGTGGCATACCAGGACGCATACCGACAGCTACCAGATTTAGGGGGTTTTTGGCAAAGCCCGGTAGAGTGTTTGATATTGTTGCCAAGGATATACCAGGCGGTCGCCTGGTAATTACAATAATCGGGAAGTAACCTTCCCAAAGAACTGCAGGCTAGGTAACACGTTCTCCGGCGGTTGACTTGGCCGGCAGCGATTAATTAAAAAGGAGGTGAACAGCATGGCTTTGACTACTGAAAGCAAACAAAACATTATTTCCCAACATAAGCTTCACGATAACGACACTGGTTCTCCAGAAGTTCAGATTGCTATTTTGACGGAAAGGATTAATAATCTTACCAGTCACTTGCAGCAACATAAGGGTGACCACCACTCACGCCGGGGTTTGTTAAAGATGGTTGGCCAAAGAAGGGCCTTGCTAAACTATCTACGTGACCGGCATTTTGATCGATATCGTTCACTTATCGAAAAACTTGGTTTAAGAAAGTAGCGATGTTCATGAAGCGGGCTAATTCACCCGCTTCTTCGTCATATGCGGGGGTTTTTGTGATTTTATTTTACCCCGAAAGGAAATACTAATAAGAACGTCGAAGATATATTTTGTTAAATGTTTCATGTCTGTTACAGGAGGTATAGCGACTCAATGCTAAATAACCAGGTTTTAATCAGAGAAATTCTCGTCGGTGGTCGCCCGATGATCTTAGAGACTGGTAGACTGGCAAAACAAGCGAGTGGTTCCGTACTTGTCCGTTACGGTGATACTGTTGTCCTGGTCACCGCCACTATGGCCGGCCACGTCAGGGCAGGGATTGATTTCTTTCCACTTACAGTGGATTATGAGGAAAGGTTCTATGCTGTTGGAAAGATACCGGGCGGTTTTATAAAGAGAGAAAGTCGTCCCAGTGAGAAAGCTGTTCTTTCCGGACGATTGATCGACCGTCCAATTCGTCCTCTGTTCCCTAAAGAAATGCGCAATGAGGTCCAAGTTATAGCTACAATAATGTCCGTGGACCAAGATCATGCTCCTGAAATAGCCGCCATGATCGGTGCTTCAGCAGCGTTGCATATTTCAGAAATCCCCTTAAAATATCCAATTGGTGGTGTTATCGTAGGCCGGGTGGACGGGCAGTTTGTGATTAACCCCGTTTTAGCCCAAATCGAAAAGAGCGACATGCATCTGGTGGTTGCCGGTACCGGGGAAGCAGTAATGATGGTAGAGGCGGGTGCCCGTGAGATTCCGGAAGCGGTCATGCTGGAGGCAATTTCTTTCGGACATGACTCTGTGAAAGAAATCGTTAACTTTATTGAAAAGTTTCGTGATGAAGCCCTTGCTATAGGCCTGGCCAAGGAAAAAGTAATACCCGATATAGCCGAACCCGGGAACGATATTATTGAAGCAGTAACCGGGCCTGCCGAGGAAAAACTCGAAGTTGCCCTTCGGCGGTGTGTGAATGAAAAGCTTATTAAACAAGCCCGTGAATCATACTTGGATGATGTTAAGAACGAGTTAGCGGGGCAGTTCATCGAAACTTTTCCGGATCAGGAAAATTTAATAAGTACAGTTATTGACGCGGTTGAAAAGAAGATCGTTCGCCGTATGATTACAACAGAAGGAGTGCGTATTGACGGGCGGGCACTAACTGAGGTGCGCCCGATATCCGTTGAAGTTGGTGTTTTGCCACGACCCCACGGATCCGGGCTGTTTACCAGGGGACAAACCCAAATCCTTTCAGCGGTAACCCTGGGGACAATATCCGACGAGCAGATTTTGGACGGTCTTGGGGTGGAAGAATCCAAGCGCTTTATGCACCATTATAATTTTCCACCTTTTAGTGTGGGTGAAACCAGGCCGATGAGATCACCCGGCCGCAGGGAAATCGGACACGGAGCGCTGGCGGAACGGGCGCTTTCAGCAGTTATTCCAACTGAAGAAGAATTCCCGTACACCATTCGCCTTGTTTCCGAAGCTCTTGAGTCAAACGGTTCAACCTCCATGGGTAGTGTGTGCGGCAGTTGTTTAGCTTTAATGGATGCCGGAGTTCCAATTAAAGCGCCCGTTGCCGGTGTTGCCATGGGCCTGATTAAAGAAGGCGATAATCACTCAGTGCTTACTGATATCCAGGGGTTTGAAGATCACCTTGGTGATATGGACTTTAAAGTCGCAGGAACTGCCAAAGGGATTACCGCTCTCCAAATGGATATCAAAATCGCCGGCATCACCCAGGAAGTTTTTGAACAAGCTCTGGCACAGGCACATGATGGACGCATGCATATATTAAATAAAATAATTGAAGTTATACCCGCTCCCAGGCCGGAATTGTCGCCACACGCCCCGCGTATTATCCATACCACAATTGACCCGGATAAAATACGCGACGTTATTGGGCCTGGTGGCAAGATTATTAAGAAAATCGTTGAGGAAACCGGTGCGGATATAGACATTGAAGATGACGGACGGGTGTTTATATCATCTGTTGACCAGGAAAAAGGTAAGATAGCCCTGCAGATTATCGAATCATTAACAAAGGAAATTCAAGCCGGCGAGATTTATAACGGACGAGTTACCAAGGTAATGGACTTTGGATGTTTTGTTGAAATTATTCCGGGAGTTCTGGGATTGCCGGGTAAAGAAGGCCTTGTTCATATTTCCCAGCTTGAACACCACAGGGTAAACAAGGTTGAGGATGTTGTTAAAGAAGGGGATATGATCCTGGTTAAAACAATCGGATATGATAATCAAGGCCGGTTAAAGCTATCCAAGAAAGATGTTACGCCTGCGCCGGAAGGAAAAGTCCCCAGAGAGGACCGTGGAGACAGGCCTCGCGACCGGGGATCGCGGCCGCAGAGACGCCGTGAATTCGGCCGAAGCTAATCTAAATGAAATTGGTATTAAATTTGGGGTAATTACTGGGACAAGAGTCAGGAGTCAGAATTCAGAATGAGAGATCGGTTTATTATCTTTAAGTATTCTGAATTCTGACTCCTGAATTCTGATTACCTGATTTTTATTTAATAATTGTCCTGTGCAATGCATAGGATTTGTTAAGAAGTTAACGGTTAATAATCAAGCGGGAAATTGGGAAACCTGATAAGGGGCGTATCTCAGCTTTTTTATATATGTTGTTCAGATTTAAAGGAATTAGATCAAATATCACGAATATGTTTGAGGATGTATTTTATAGGAGGTTCCTTTATGTTCCATAAGGTTACTCTTGACAACAATATACATATTCTTTCGGAACAAGTTCCCCACGTTCGCTCGGTGGCTTTGGGCTTTTGGGTTGATGTGGGTTCACGTTATGAAAGTCCTGAGAATAACGGAATATCCCACTTTATTGAACATTTGCTTTTTAAGGGGACGGCAAGGCGTACAGCCAAGCAGATCGCCGAAGCCCTTGATGCGGTAGGCGGGCAGCTAAATGCTTTTACAACTAAGGAATATACTTGCTATTACGCCAGGGTTCTTGACGAGCATTTTGACCTGGCAGTTGACCTTCTTAGCGATATGCTTTTTTACTCAAAATTTGATGCGGATGATATCGACCGTGAAAGAAACGTGATCATTGAAGAAATAAAAATGTACGAAGATGCTCCCGATGAACTGGTACATGATATCTTTGCCGGTTCAATGTGGCAGGGACATGCCCTTGGCAGACCGATTATTGGAACTGCTGAAGTGATTGAGAATCTTTCGAGGGACAAGATAGTTGAATTTTATAATGCTCATTACAAACCGGGTAATTTGATTGTAACAGCCGCAGGCAACATAGATAAGGATGAGGTTATCAATAAACTCCGCCCAATACTGGAGACAAAAAAAGGATACGTGCCGGCAAGAACCATAATCGCTCCCGCGCCCAAGCGGGATGTAGTTTGCCGCAGCAAAGAAACTGAACAGGTGCACTTGTGTATCGGTACCCCTGGGTTAAGTCTGGAAAATGAGAAAACATATACTTTCCAGGTGCTTAACACTATTCTAGGCGGAGGCCTAAGTTCAAGGTTGTTCCAGGAAATTAGGGAGCAACGCGGGCTGGTTTATTCAGTTTATTCTTATCACAGTTCGTATCATGATACCGGTCTTTTTTGCATATATGCCGGTTTGAGCAAGCAAAACGTGGATGAGGTATTGGAGTTAATCTTTAAACAAGTGAAAGATATCAGAGTAAATAGCGTAAAACCAGAAGAACTCCAGCGTGCAAAGGACCAGCTAAAGGGCAACTTGCTTTTAAGTTTGGAGAATGTGAGTACCCGGATGAGCAGATTGGGAAAATCTCAACTTTATCTGGGGAAGGTTCTGCCACCGGAGGAGGTTGTAGAGAAACTAAACAAAGTAACAATAGCTGATATTCAGGAGTTAGCTGCGGAAAAGTTAAAGCCTGCGGATTTTTCCATGGCGACTATCGGACCCTGGACGGATTGTGGTAATATGGGAAAAATGCTGGAGAGGTATGGTAATTAATAATATCGTGAAAAATAGCTTAATGTTGGTGAACATCAGGGTGACTAACAAATATCAATCCTCCGTTGAGGGGGATTTTAAATTTATTGTCAAATTTGTTGCCAATGGAGGATCTTTATGAGCTTTTCAATATCTGTAAGAATAAAAAAGGTATCAGGAAAAATAGGCGATTCCATACCTTTTCCGCGTTATGCCACGATAGGCTCAGCGGGGTTGGACTTGCCGGCTTGCCTGGATGAACCTTTAGTGGTGCCTCCCGGCGCCAGAATGAAAATCCCAACGGGTATTGCCATTGAAATCCCATTTAAACACGTTGTTGGCTTGGTTTTCCCTAGAAGTGGTTTGGCTACCAAGCACGGTATTTCTCTTGCGAATGCTGTGGGTGTTATTGATAGTGACTACAAAGGAGAAATAATCGTGGCTGTTTACAATCAGTCCGACTGTGAATATATCGTCAATCCAGGAGAAAGAGTTGCTCAGCTGCTTTTCTTACCGGTTTATCATGCAGACCTTGAAACTGTAGAAGAGCTTGAAGAAAGCAGCCGCGGGCAAGGTGGTTTTGGATCCACGGGGAAAGTATAGCTATTGGGAAATGGCTCAGGGGTCAGGAGTCAGAAGTCAGGAGTCAGAATGCGAAAGCAGTTTAATCTCGTATTCTGAATTCTGACTGCTGAATTCTGACTACCTGATTTTTTTATCATATTCCCGGCATGTCCCCAATAAATTAATACGGGGGTGGGACAATGCTAAACGGATTATTATTCGGGACGGTTGTATTGTTGCTGATAGTTTTTTCCGTTCGCGAAAGAGTTAAACAGCACAGATACAGGGAAAAAGACTGGGGGGCAATTGGCGAAAGTAAATCCAGTCCTCTTTCACAAGCCTTAACCAATCTTGTTGGAGTAGCTGGTGGTATCTATCTTTCTCTTGTACTAATATGTACTTTTGTTGAATTGCAATTACCGGTGCGATTCCATCTGGGACAATTTAGTCTGGAACCGCTGGCTACTATTTCAATTATTATGGCTTTAGCTCAACCTTATTTTCAGAAGGTACTGCGGGCTTGGCGCAAAATGTAATAGTTAAGTTTAAATTTAAAGTTTAATATGCAAGAGGTGGCTAAAATGAGGCTGGGCGATCTAGTCGGTAAAGAAATAGTGAATATCTATAACGGCGCACGATTGGGTGTGGTGGAAGAATCTGATATGGATATTGATGTTGAATCCGGAGAGATTCGTTCGATAATTCTACCAAAGAAAAATAACATTATTAATCTTTGGATTGACAAGCAAAAGCTGATTATACCATGGGAGGCTGTGAGAAAAATCGGTGCTGAAGTTATCATCGTGGAACTTGATCAAACCAATCCGGCTTTTCAGCGCTATTAGTATTAAGAATAGTATAATTAAGAACAATATAAAACAGGAGGGGATACTCCACCCCCTCCTGTTTTATATTGATACGAAACTAAGCTAGATTAACTTTAACCTTCCGCCTGGTAACTATATCCGTCAGGAGTCTGAATGAGAGTGTTTTTATCTCTCGAAAGGTTCAGAATTCTGGCTCCCGAATTCTGAATACTTGAAAATAAGTGACCAAATATTTTATCTTATATGTCATCTTTACCGCTTGCTTTTGACATACTAGATTTAGCATAACCACGGATGACAGGAGGTTTATATGGCGCGTCAACAAAGAATTGAGTTAATTAGAAATATTGCCGAATTGAGAGGTTCCGCCGTTATCTGTTATATTACCGGCGACCGGGAAAATATTAATACAAGAAT
>MVQK01000079.1 GCA_002067515.1 Pelotomaculum sp. PtaB.Bin013
GGGTAGCTGTAAAACAGCCGGTGTTCAATACTCCGGCCGATGATATACGGCACGTCGAAGCGCTTTCCGTTATATGAAACCAATACTTTAAAATTCCTGAACACTTCATTGGCGGCGGCGATAACCGCTTTTTCTTCACTATAATTCCTTGCGAATAACTGGTTGATAAAAAACTTACCCTGTCTGTAATACAAAAGACCGATCAAAAACAGCGGCTGGCTGGCCCACAGACCTGTCGTCTCAATATCAATAAAGAGGATATCTTCGGGCTCAAAATATGAAAGCAACTCCCACGACCTGGCTCCCAGCATTTGCAGTTCGTTTACCTGCTGACTTTGGATAAGGTCTATTACATTGACGGCGTGCTCGCTCCAGCGGGGGTGGTTCAACAGGTCTAAAACGCATGTATATCCCTGCCGGCGCAATTTTTCTTCAGTTACCGGCCCTATCCCCCTGATCAACCGAAGGTTTGTATGCAGAACAGAGTAATCAAAATTAGGAAAGTAAAAGTTGCCGGGCATTTCGCTTTCCAACAAAATGTATTTCCCAAACTTCGAAGATATTTCTTGCCCCTTCGGCAATATAACAGGGCTAATCCCGGACTCTACCCGGGCCGGCTGGTTTTTTACATTTTTTAGCCGCTCAAACAGGCTCATCGATTAAATCCTCTGGCGATTATTTCTTAATGCTTTTCTCAGGCGCTCACGCACTGGTTTTTCCAGCTTGCTTTTTGTAATTACATCAGGAGTGCAACTGGGTGTGTAAGTCTTGCCCAACAGCGAGTGCAGAAGGTATACAGCCGCCTCTTTGTCCAGAGGACGGTTAAAGTTTGAACACTTGGGCGAGTATATGCACATCGGGCAACCGGCTTCACACTGGCAGGAAGTAATAGCTTCAAGAGTAGCCTCAAATAGCTCTAAAACTTTGTCGTATCCTTTTTCGCTGAACCCAACCCCGCCATGACATGAATCGTGTATGAAAATGGTAGGCCCCTGTGTCTGTGGGTGCATTACCGTTGACAGGCCGCCCAAGTCGTTGCGGTCGCACATGGCGAAAAGAGGCAAGAGCCCAATCGACGCGTGTTCAACCGCGTGAAGCCCGCCCATTAGCTGCAGTCCGTATTCCTTGGCCCGGGCAGCCGCAATTTCATTAAAGACTACCCACATGCCGGTCGTTTCCATTACCCGCTCAGGGAGCTCAAGCCGGTCGCCTCCGACCACCTGGCCGGTTTTTTCATGCTTTTTAATAAATCCCGTTACTCTCGTTGTCACCTTTAACTGCCCGGAATATAAGCGGTGGCCGTTGAGCTCCTTCCCAGCCTCAGTGGAGAGAATTTCGGTATTCTTCTCTCTGCCGCACATGGTGTAGTAATCAACATCCATCTGCTTCATAAAGGCTGTGCCTGTATTTAAATCAAGGTTATTCACCACGTAGGTGCTTCCCTGGTGGGTATATACCGCTCCCGGGTAGACTTCTGACATAGCCGCGTTCTCGTCCAGCACTTCGAGCAGGCGATTTCCCCTGCCGGTGTCCCGCAGGTGGAACAGAGAAGAAGAACTGGACCTTACGTTTACTCTTTCGGCGGGATAGGTCTGGCCGTTGTAAAAGTAAGTTCCTCCCGAATGAACAACTTCACTGTCCTCTTCCATAAGAGTAAGCAGGTCAACGAAAGTATCACTCCATAAGGAAAAATCTTCCGGTGTAACCGGCATCTCATGTGTCGCGCAGAGAGCATGTCCCATTAATATATACGGGTTATCCGGATCGATCAGCGCTTGCTCACTGGGGTGGGCGAAGAGCGCTCCGGTATTTCGAATAAAGTACTGGTCGAGGGGGGTTTCCACCGCGATAAATATTACCAGCGACTCCTTGTTGCTCCGGCCTACCCGGCCGGCCTGCTGCCAGGTGGAGGCTATCGTTCCCGGAAAACCCGCGATCAGGCAGACTTCTAGGTCACCGACATCTATCCCCAGCTCAAGCGCGTTGGTCGAAACGACACCCAGCAGGGAGCCGTTGAAAAGCGCGCTTTCAATTTTTCTTCTTTCATCTGCGAGATATCCGCCACGGTAGGCCATTACCTTGCCGGCATATTGTTCTTCTTTAAAATTATTCCGGGTGAAGCGCAAAATCCGCTCGGTTACCTGCCTTGCTCTTGAAAAGGCGATAGTCCGGTAACGGTTCTCCAGACACAGGGAAAGCAGCCAGGATACCTCGCGGATGTACGGCGTGTGTATGGGCGGCCGCCACAGGACGAATTTCGTTCTTCCCCGGGGCGCGCCGTTATTATCAATTAATTCAACCGGCCGCCCCGTCAAACGGGAGGCATGTTCCCGCGGGTTGGCTATGGTTGCCGAGCAGAGGATAAAAACCGGGTCTGCCCCGTAATGCCGGCAAATCCTTCTTAGCCGCCTGATAATGTGGGACACGTGAGTTCCAAAAACTCCCCGGTAGTTGTGCATCTCATCAATGACTACATATTTCAGGTTTGAAAAAAAACGGTGCCATTTAAGGTGGTTCGGTAAAATCCCCCAGTGCAGCATGTCCGGGTTGGTAATAATGATGTTCGCGTTGTCCCTGAGCGCCGTCCTTTCACTGTCAGGAGTATCACCGTCATAGACCCCGGCATTAAGTTTGGCCTCGTAGTCCAGGATGGAATCCAGTTGGTCCTGCCCGAGCGATTTGGTCGGGAAAAGATAAAGAGCAGTCCGTTGAGGCATTCTTAATATGGAGTCCAATACCGGAAGGTTATAACACATGGTTTTTCCTGACGCGGTGGGAGTCACTACAACAATGCTATTACCGCCGCGCACCTTTTTTATAGCGTCAACCTGGTGCGTGTAAAGTTTTTCAATGCCCCGCCGGCGCAGCACAGCGCCGATATCCGGGTGAAGGGTAAAGCCCAGGTTGCTGTACCGGGCTTGCTGGGGTTCAATCCCTTCTATGTGAACAATCTGTCCTTTATATGCGTGGTGGTTTTTTATTCTATCCAGGAGTTTTTCCATGATGAAAACACCTCAAGAAGGTTGTCTCTTAATATTATAACTGATCAGGCGAAAAAAGGATCTGCGGTAATTATAAGAATCCTTGCATATCCATGCTTTATGTGATATTTTGTTTCTGCTTTATAACTAAGGAATTTTAGAGAATAAGCAGTCTGATGGTCAAGTATGATCAGAGTGGAGGGATATTTATGTATATAATTGACCGTTTCGAGGGTGACTGGGCCGTGGTTGAATATAATAAAAGGATGACTTTTAATTTGCCCCGCAAGCTTATTCCCGCCGGAACAAGAGAGGGAGACATAATTATTATCAGTATAAACGTGGACACCAGTATTACGAATAAATTAAGAACTAAAGTAAATAAAATGACTAGTGACATTTTTAAGGATTAGATTTTACGGAGAGCAAAATTAATGAAAAGGATTTTTTTATTTTTTCTGGCCTTTTTATTTTTGGTTGGCTGCTCCAATCATGCAGCCAGAGAAGCAAATATTAATAACGAACAGGTTTCCACCACTGTTTCCCATACTCAACCGGTCAATTGGCTAAAAGTTCACTTCCTGGATGTCGGCCAGGGTGATTCCATACTTGTCCAGTTTCCCAACGGAAAAAATATGCTTGTGGATGCCGGCACAAATGAAAGCGCTTCAACGATAATTAACTACTTGAATAATAATGGTATAAGAAAGTTGGACTACCTGGTTGGCACGCATCCGCACGAAGACCATATCGGCTCGCTTGACGCCGTGCTCAAAAACTTTGAAATCGGCGAGGTCCTGATGCCCAAGGCCACCACCAATACACAGACATTCCGTGATGTGCTGGCGGAGTTAAAAAACAAAGGGCTGCAAGTAATGACGGCAAAAGCCGGAGTATGTGTGATCGATGACGGCGGCCTGTCGGTCAACATACTCGGGCCGTGCGGCGCCGCTTATGAAAGTTTAAACAACTTTTCAGCAGTGATCAAAATAAAGTACGGTGACGTGGCTTTTCTCCTGATGGGAGACGCGGAGGCGCTTTCCGAAAAGGAGATCCTGGCAACCGGCGCCGATGTCCGGGCGCAGGTTCTGAAGGTGGGACACCACGGCAGTCAGTCATCCACGTCACTAGACTTCTTGAAAGCGGTAAATCCTGAGCTTGCGGTAATATCCGTCGGCGCAGGGAACGACTATCATCTTCCTCATCAAGCCACGTTGAACAAATTGCAAAAAGCCGGGATAACTGTTCTCCGGACCGATCAAACGGGCACAATCGTTATTTCTACGGACGGACGGAAAATTTATCGATAAGAAAGAGTGAAGATAAAAGATACCGGATTGTGATCACTGTTTTCAAAATTAAGTTGATATCCCTGACAATTTTGTATCTCAATATTCGGCGAAACCAAAAAACCGTCTATTACAGCAACGAAGTTTTGTTTTTCCTGGTATGGCGCCGCTGTTGAACGGACACTAGGCGTCTTTCTGTCCACAGCCCATTTGAATCCGGCCGGTGTAAAATCCTGCGGCATTTCCTGCACCCAGAAAGGCTTTTCTTCAGTAAATCCGAAAATTCCGGGGTTCGTGCCAGGCAGTATGTGGTTCCAGTCGCCGCCGACGATTACATAGTTCCCCTTGTCGTAATATTCTTCAGAGATGTGTTTCTTTAAAAATTCAAGCTGTTTCTGTCTGATCAAGCCACCTTCATCAAACGCTGAAAGGTGTGAATTAATCAGCACCAGTTCCTTGCCCCCTTCCACCGGCAGCCTGTTTTCGATAAAGCACCTGTCCAAGTCAAACATTTGCCTCAGCCACTTCTCCCTGCCGGGATACTGAAACCTGGCCGCAGAATCTGACTTATACCGGGACAGCGTCAACAGACCCGAATATACAGCGCCCATCGGGTGCAATAAAGGCGCCGGAACCCAGGAAACTTGATAATTAACACCAAAAGTACTGGCATAGCCGGTTAATTCTTTTTCCAAGTATTCTTTCTGGTTTATGTGGTAGCTCCTGGTTGAGGAGACATCAGCTTCCTGAATAAGAATAAAAGAAGGTTTGTCATTTTGGAAAAACCTTGTTATGTTTTCAAGATTAATCAACGTTTGCTCTTTGCTGAATGAGCGCGAGCTTTTTCCCCCGTCCATGAAAAAATCCTGGTTCCGGTCAAGACCGCAGTAGCCGATGTTAAAAGTTATCATAGATAAAGGAGTATTTTTTTTAATCACGCTTTCTTGCTCCATTGTCTCACTGCGCATTCCTTCAAAGCTATTATTATTGACATTTAATGCAACCACATCTTTTGGTTTATAACCAGTTAGGTTGATATATACAAGAAATAAAACAAAAAAAGACAATAAACCAAGCACAATGATCAAAGGGATTTTAAAATAACTTAAATGCACCGGCGCGCCCTCCGTTTTTTGGAAAGAATCAATAATTATTAACCTATTTGTTTGAAATTTTGTTTAATTCAGTATGATTATAATAAAACAAATCTATTTATACAAGTAAGATAAAAAATGCCATTGCTACGGGGCGTTTTTGGGGGCGCGCATAAAAAGGCGGCAACTTAATTTTTCACCAATTTTCTTTCTTAATAATATATATGGAATATATATTAAATGTAAGATTAAGGAGATGCTGGTACTGCCATTAATTAGGCATGGGTCCTGTATAGGAATTCTATACTTTTCATACTCAGGTTCAGGAGCCTGTCTTAATTATGACAGCGGGTGGGTTTGTGTCCATAACGGGAAATTTAACTACGCGGTTTACGGTGCTTATAAACAGAAGAAATATGGTAAAAAGGCAAAAGAATATCATCTTGTCACCCCTGTACCGGCGGGGCAGATGCCAGACGCAATCTGCATCGGTCACTGGGCCGGCCCCAATAAGCAGGAAACCAGACTTTTTACAGGTATTGCCGATGTGCACCTGACACCGGATTTACATTCCCCCAGTAATTATGCCTGTGCAGGCACCAGACAACAGTACCATGGCACGGCAGACCCGAACATTATTGTGCCGGGTGACTGTATCGGTGTTCATTTTTACGATGCCCAAAAGGGGAAAAACGATATCAAGAACGGCCGTTATCTGTTCTGGCTGGATGCCCAGCAAATTAAACAATATCAGCAATACTACCCGAAATACCCTCCCGGCCACCCGCATCACTGCCTTATCGACTATAACAAACACTATGCCCCCTCCGGTAACTCGCTGGTTTATTATTTCCACTATAACATACGGTACAGCCCGACCACCGGTGTCGCTGAAATATATCCGGAAGTAAAGTTCAAAACCAATATTAAGAGAGTCTATAAAACGAAAACCGGGAGCTGTTAGTAAATTACTGCCACCCGTCCCAGTCCGACCTTTTATCGACATATAATTTACCCGTGGTGTTCAACTGGGCGATCATCACCTCTGAAATATCATTGATGCCAATTTTGTTAAGCTCTTGTTTTAACCATTCATCAGACAGGCCTAATTCAGATAACCTATGCTTTGCGATATTGCCGTCAACTGCCAGCACTTGTGGCATTCCTTTAGAAGATTTAGAGATTTTGCAACCACTAAAAAGGAAATTTAGAGCTTCAATATAATTATTAAGTAGATGGTTAAAAGAAGTAAAAGAAACTGTCAACAAGTATTTCCCCAAATAGCAACGGCAAAACAGGTAAGCTTATTAGTAAAGGTAAGGAAGAGGCGTTACTGTTAATTTGGTATGTAATATTAATGGAATATAGAGGAGATGACGTTTTGAGGGAAATGGTTCCGCTGGAGGAAGCCAGGCAAATCTTGATGAAAACGGTTAAACCATTGGAAGTCGTTGAGATGGACCTTTTAAAGGCCGTGGGGTTGGTTCTGGCTAAAGACATCATTGCGCCCCGCCCGTTTCCGCCTTTTGACCGGTCACCACTGGACGGGTTTGCTTTTCGATCCGTTGATACTACCAGAGCTAGTGCCGAGAACCCGGTCAAACTTTACATTACGGAAACAATTTACGCCGGGCATGCGGCAAAGGGCCGGGTGGAACCCGGCACTGCCGCCGGGATTGCCACTGGAGCGCCAATCCCGCCTGGCGCTGACTGCGTAGCTCGCTTCGAAGATACTCGCCAAGAAGGGCAATATGTGATCATTTACAAGCCTTTCCGTCAAGATGAAAATATTATTCAGGCCGGAGAAGAGATTGCCGGTGGGGAACTCGCCTTACCAGCCGGCCAGGAATTGAACCCGCCCGCAGTTGCCACACTGGCCGCCCTTGGTTACACCAAAGTACCGGTATACCGGCGGCCCAGGGTTTCCATATTTTCCACCGGTGATGAATTGCTGCCTTTAGGCCGGCCTCTTTTACCCGGGAAAATTTACAATAGCAACCTTTACGCTATCGCTGCACAGGTGGCCGAAGCCGGCGGAGAAGCAGTGTTGCAGGAAAACGCCGGGGACGATGAGGAGCTAGTCGGTAAACAATTTATAAAAGGACTGGACATGGCTGATCTGGTCATTTCCACAGGCGGTGTATCCGTGGGTAAGCGGGATGTTGTAAAAAAAGCCATGGAAAGCGCGGGGGCTGAACTGCTTTTTTGGAAAGTCGCCTGCAAACCGGGGAAACCTGTAACATGCGGTCTCCGGGAAAGCCGGCTGCTGATCGGCCTTTCCGGCAATCCGGCAGCCGCAACGGTAATGTTTACCCTGCTGGTGCGCCCATTACTGCGCCTGATGAGTGGGCGGCGGGAGCTGTATTTGCCTCGTGTTCAAGCCCGTTTAGCGGAAGACCTCCCCAAGGGAGGAAAGATGAGGAGTTTTATTCGCGCAGTCGTGCGCTGGCAGGATGGGTACGTGGCCTGGCCGGTCGGCAAGAAAGGCCGCGGAATGCTGAAGTCTCTAGCTGAAGGCAACGCCCTTATCGATATTCCGGAAAAACATGGCTTTGTGAAAACTGGGGATTCAATAGAAGTATTACTATTATAGACTGAGGTTGTTTTATAAAATACTAAATTTAACGTCTTAATCAATTCTAAATAAGAAAGCGGGGCTTTGCTCTGCTTTCTTATTTAGATATTGATTCCTCTGACGCAGCACCCCGTCACGCGCCGTCTCCTGGCATGGCCCACCTCAATTAAGGCCCTTGTAAACAGAGTATTTATTTACTTGGTGAGTTCTGATTAATCATATTCCCATGGCAGGGACAACTAGTAGCACAGTCACATTTTCCCCCGGAGCTATATCCGATATAAAAGCCCGAAAAAAGCAAAACAGCTGCGGCAAATATAGCTATAATCGTATTTTTATTTATCAAAATATTCACCCCCTAACAGGGAATATTTTGATAAATAAAAATTTATGCTTACAAATGCTTAAAAATAAACCAAGAAACCACATAAATTATCAACAATATTGTCGCTTATACATACTACAAGGTAACCTACAGACTGAGCAAATTCTGTCAGTCTATTCATAATATATATTGACTAATTATGAGAGGTGATGAATGGTGTATTACAATCAGAACTTTTATCATACACCCATCATGTTCACAAGAACACAAGTTGATTTAATGAATCATCTTCGTATGCTATGGGAACAGCATGATGTCTGGACATGGTCAACCATAACAAGCATAGTATT
>MVQK01000080.1 GCA_002067515.1 Pelotomaculum sp. PtaB.Bin013
CTGGATATCCAGTAAAGAATTCTTTACCTTAAGGGTCACCCTGGCTAGTAGCTGTAATAAGCAGAAAGTGATAAGCGGTAACAAAGCGTATTCCGGCTTCGCAATAGTCATCCCATTTCTTGTAATCGACATAGCCCCGGTCAAATACGTATAGTGCGTTGGAATCAATAATGAGTATTCCAGGTAAAACTGAACAGTTTGACCGCTAAGATTGAACAGTGCCCCCGTTTGAAACTGAACACCGGATATGGCCCTTCTGCTAAATTGAATTTATGCATCTAAAAGGTGCAAATAAATTCAAGGAGGGTCATTGAGATGACCAGTTACAAAGAGGTTCTGCGGCTTCACAGTCTCGGAATCAACAACACCCGTATCGCTTCAGGATGCGGATGCTCGCGAACCACGGTTATTAACGTGCTTCAAAAAGCAAAAGATCAATCAAGGGCTAAGTTAGCAGACGGCAGCCGACATGTCCGACAAGGAGTTGTCGCAACGCCTATTTCCTTCAGAGAGCACTAAGCCAGCGTACAAAATGCCGGATTACAAGTACATTCATCGAGAGATGGCAAAAAGCGGCGTGACGTTAACTCTGTTATGGTTAGAATACTGCGACCAGTGCCGTGATTCCGGTCAAGTACCGTACAAGTCAACCCATTTCAACAAATACTACGCAGACCATGTAAAAAGCACAAAGGCGACCATGCACATTCACCGTAAGCCGGGGGAAATCATGGAGGTAGACTGGGCGGGGCAAACCACCGGAATTATTGATACAGATACCGGAGAGATTATTCCAACTTATGTGTTTGTGGCAGCCCTGCCATACAGTGGTTATGCTTATGTGGAAGCCTTCCTTTCACAAAATCAAGAGAGCTGGATTACTGCCCACGTCAACGCTTATCGGTTTTTCGGCGGCGTTACTCGCATCCTGGTCCCGGACAACTTGTAATGAAAAGATTTACATTACGTATTATCTGGAATGGTGACTTTGGGAACGCCTCCGAAGTATTCATAAGCCCTGACATGGGCGTCGATCCAATTGGGAAGTTTGGTATCACCATAGGCATAAACAAAAGGGTAGGCACTGGCCGGCAGGACGACCACAAAGAGGTATGCAGTTTTAATTTCTCCGGTCTCAGGTTCCACATAAGACATGGTCTGGCCTGCCCAGTCAACCTGCATTTCCTCGCCTGCTTTATGTTCAATATGCATGGTTAGCTGATTGGCCTTTTTAAACTTCCGGTAACGCTCACAGAATTGAGTATACATGATGCCATTAGGATGTTTCTCTTTATATTCCTCCCAAAGAAGCATCAGAGTAACGCTTTTTTTCTTCAGCTCGTAAAAAACATACTCCATGTCAGGCTCAGGAACTGTGTTTTTATTGTTTACCGGCGGATAAAGCAAAGAGAGTAATTGTTTGTCATTGAGCTCTATTGGCCAGGTTATTCCTGCGTTATTAGCCCGTTCAATTACTTCTGACACTGTTGTCTTGCCACAGTTGCAGGATTTTCCGATTTCTCGCAGGGATAGTCCTACCTCGTGTTTCAATCTTAAAATTTCTCTTGCTTTCAGCATTTCTAGCCTCCTCATCTTTTGGCCCCTTTCTTTCTACTCGAAAAAAGGGTACCAGTTAGTTTACTAACTCGACAAGGTATCCGGATGTTGCCGAAATGCTGTCCGGATAATTCCGTTATGCTGTCCGGATGTTGCCGTTACGCTGTCCGTGATACTACCGGAATGGGTGTCCGGATGTGACCGAAATATGCACCATTTGCATCGTAATATTGAACTCTCTCTGCTACAATAGAAACAGGCACATTCGCCACATAATACTTTTTAATTTTTGTCGTTTCATCAGTGACATCATCACCTGGATAGCTCCAATCGTCTGGACCATATTCTCCGGCATTGGTAGACGCACCCATATCAGTACCGTTACTAAATTCATTTAAATCATCATCGGGAGGTACAGGTGTATCCCCGGGTTTTGGTGTATAAATAACAACCGGGTCACCATCAAAGTCAGGGTCGGCAAATAATTCTGTTGCTTTTTTGAAATCCATAATGGTGAAGTAAAATTTGTTGTAGTCCTCATTAATACGAGTGCCACGCCCAATTATTTGTTTGAACTCAGTCATCGATTGAATACGCTGGTCTAAAACAATAAGTTTACAGGTTTGTGCATCCACTCCAGTTGTCATTAGTTTGGAGGTTGTAGCAATTACCGGATACTTTGACTCGGGGAAGATAAAATTATCAAGCTCAAGTTTGCCTTCGTCGTTATCACCGGTTATTCGCATTACATATTTGGCATTCTTAGTCACTAAATCAGCATTTTCATTCACTAGAGCTTGTCGCATCCGTTCAGCGTGATCAATATTTTCACAAAAGACAATCGTTTTATCAAAGCGGTTGGTTTGTTTCAGAAACTCTGTGACTTTCCTAGCAACCAAATGCGTTCTCTTTTCGAGTACAAGGATTTTATCAAAATCTTTCTGGTTATAAATACGATCTTCGATCTCATTCCCGTATTTATCGGTCATCCCCTTTTCTGGTCGCCAACCTGCCAAATCCTTATCCATATCAATACGCACAACTTTATAAGGTGCAAGAAAACCATCATCAATACCTTGTCTTAACGAGTAGGTATAGATTGGCTCGCCAAAATAACTGATGTTTGAGATATCCTTCGTCTCTTTTGGTGTAGCAGTTAATCCAATTTGCGTTGCTGAGCTAAAATATTCAAGTATTTGTCGCCAATTAGAATCCTCTGCTGCACTTCCTCGATGACATTCATCAACAACAACCAGGTCAAAAAACTCAGGGGTAAACTGCTTGTATATATTCTTTTCTTCTTCGCTACCAGTAACTGCTTGATAAAGCGATAGATAGATTTCGTATGATTTATTGACCTGCCTTTTTTTAATTTTGGTCATAGCTGAGCCGAAGGGTTTGAAATCGTTGGTCATTGTTTGATCAACGAGAATATTCCTGTCTGCCAGATACAAAATTCTTTTCTTTGTCTTTGATTTCCACAATCGCCATATAATTTGAAATGCGGTAAACGTTTTGCCTGTACCAGTTGCCATAACCAGCAATATGCGTTCATTGCCATTTGCGATTGCTTCAATTGTCTTATTAATCGCTAGCAACTGATAATAACGAGGTGTTTTATTGCCACCGTCGCTGTAATAATCTTGGGTGATAACAGTTTCTTGCTCTTTTGTAAACCCCCTATACGCACACCACATACGCCATAATGTCTCAGGTGCCGGGAAATCATTTAATTCTACCTCGCATTCAATAATTCCATCATCAGCGATATTATTATGAAAAAGAAACCCATCTCCATTAGAACAAAAAACAAAAGGAACTTGCAAAAGTTCTGCATAGCTTAAGCCTTGCTGCATTCCATCCCCAAGGGAGTGATTATTGTCTTTGGCTTCAATAACTGCTATGGGGATATTCGGCTTATAAAAGAGAACATAGTCCGCACGTTTATTCTTTGCCCTTATGTGATATTGTCCTCGCACTATTATTCGGCCTTTTGTTAGCGAGAACTCCTCAAATATTTGGGTAAAAATATCCCACCCAGCTTTCTCTAAAGCCGGGGTAATGTACTTCGTGCAGATGTCCCTTTCAGTTAGTTCTTTTTTATTCATGAGTCTCTTTCTGCGACATGTGACAATTCTCCGCTGCCGCACTTCCTTTCTTTTTGTATACATCTTTATTGAACAACTTAAGTTAATACATTAGGGATATATCCTGCAAGGATCTGCAACGGGAACGTAGCTCTTTTATTTTATTAGGTCCCAATTATTTAAGTATTCCGTGATTGTATTGCTTATTCTACGCATAAAAACAACTTTTTTACCTTCTTCACTTTCCCTTAATCCAATCCACATACGCCAGATATCTTTATAGTCCTCCACCCAACCCTTAGCAATAAATATGCTTACAGTATTTCCCGGCATAATAATATAATCATTTATACCTTCTTCATCTCTAATTACCAGGACAACATAATAACCCTGCTGATTAAGTTCATCAAAGGTATCTTTTCGAAACTGATATAGTACTTTATTTCTACTACTTAATGTTCTTGTTTTAACTTGAACCTGGTATACTTTATTATTTTTTAATGCTATAACATCAGCACCATAATCTACTGCCAGTATATTCGCATTGAAACCGCGAAACAGTAACTCACTGACTACTGCCATTTCTCCGGCTTTCCCTATAAACAATGCATGATTTTTGTCCATATGAATATCTATTCTACCTCGCTAAAAATACATTTTTATTGTGCCATCTCAAAAATTGCGGATCTGGTCTTTCGTTAATTCTATCTGGCAGCGCTGTGAGCTTTTTTCCATGATAGGTGTAATACTCTCGCCCATTTCCGTAATCTTCTTTAATCCTTTTACTGACTTCAATATATAAATTCTCATCTATGGTTATATAACCCCTATCAAATAAAGCGTGCAGATCTTTTCTTAACAATAATCCGTTGCTTGTGCGATGCGGACCTTCCTGGGAATAAGGTTTAATATGAGCTGCCTCGAGTACAGGTAATGTTTTTTCTCCCGATACTGCACAGCGACGATGATAAGCCTCTGTTACTAATACTTTGAAGGTTCCTTGTCCAATTCTAGGATAAATAATCTGGCCTGAACCGTAACGATTATTAACATTCTCACACACTCTATCGATCTCAGTGTTGGTAGAAACGGTTCTGCTTAACTTTTCCTGTACTAGCTGGTAAAGCTTCCTGCCAATCATTGTCTCTGTATCATAAGTCTTACCTTGTACAATATTTGGCTTCCAATCTTCAGGAACTGGTATCCACTCGTTCTTATCAAAGAAAAAAGGTGCGGTAAGAATAATACAACCTATTACAGGATCAGGTTCATTTTTGTGATCAGTTTTGCGGTACCTATGAATTGTACTTTGAAAGCTATAATAATCTGCAGCGCCATTTTTAATTCCAAAAGCTTCCCAAGCTAGAGAAACAGGTAAAAACGAGTGTCGAACAAAAAATCCTCCCCCGGCTATATAGTTTAATGGGCTATGTAATTTAAATAAAAATAAGTCATTAGTTTTTATTGCTTTAAAAACTTGTTTTCCTCCCGGTTGCCAGAAATTAACTTCATCAGGCTTGTTGTTCGCTAAATAGTTATACCATTTGATATCAGTAACTCCAACAAACAACTTCATTGACATAACCTCATACATTAGGTCTTTCACTATAATTTATTTTACCTTGTCGTCCATATTATTACAACAGTCGGAGTATATATAGGAATCATATCCCTTTTCTTAATAAACTCGTCAACCCTTCTCCCAATAATGCTTTTTATTTACGCATTCTTTCAAGCCATTTATTTTTAGAAAAATTATTTTATCTTGTAACTAGTTTAAACTGTCTCACGGCTCCGAGCTAATTGCATAATTCCGAGCCCTTGATATATAAGGCTTCCAAGGTCCCCAAAATTAGCTTTACCCACAACAAAAAACGTAGAAATAAGTATCAATAATAGAAAAATAAAGAGGTTTCACCTAATTGCTTGTAGAAATGTTATTTACCACAAAAACAAACACAAGCGAGGTGAAACCCCTGTTATGTATGTTCTAGATGGCGTGCTTTTTTCCTTCGAATTTTTTGCAGAAAACTTCAATGAAGAAGATAAAATTTATCAGATCCTTTCCCAGATTGACTGTAGTTCGATTGAAGAACATTTTCGGTATAAAGGTTATGGCCGTAAAGGTTCCGTAAAACCAGCAATATTTAGGGCACTGGTCTTGAAAAGATTAATCGGTATTACAACTACAAAATCTCTGGTTACCTGTTTGTCATACTCACCACAACTGGCATACTGGTGCGGTTTCAAGGTGTCGAAAAGGATTCCCTCCGAGAGTACTTTCTCTCGCTTTGAAACAAAAATGACCAGCTTGCAACTCCAGGAGGCACTAAACAGTATCTGTGAAAAGCTGTCGAGTGAACTTCTCGCTTTAACTGGTTCCAGTGATCAAGTAATTATCGATAGCACCGATATACCAGCCCATGAAAAACCTTCCCGGGCAAGCACAACCGGTGCCTCCTTTGGACATCGCACCGCCTCCACCGGGGAAGACGAAATGTTTTACGGCTATAAATTGCACCTGGCAGTTGTAAATACCACTGCGGGACCTGTGCCAGTTGCCGCCAGGGTAGCTCCGGCATACTGTTCGGATATGGATAATGAAATTACTTCAAATTTAATGAAGGAAGCCTACAGTTTTCATAGACACGTCCTTGGCAATGACCCTCGTTATTATCTCATGGATGCCGGTTATGACGCTGGTTTTATATATAGTCAAGCACTTGATCAGGGTGGTCAGGCAATTATTAAGTTAAACCACCGTGGCCACAAGAACACTTCAAAAGATTTTACAGATGACGGCACTCCTTATTGTCCTGCCGGGTTCCCTATGTCTTACTACGGAATTGACCACAAAAAACTTATCAACAAGTTCCGTTGCCCCAGGAGATGTGGTCAGGAGGATGTGACGTGTCAATATGAATGCGGCTGCGAAAGCTCTTACGGTTACATTAAGAGAATATCCATCAAGGAAAACCCCAGGATGTTTTGCAGCCCGCACCGTGGCAGCCGGACTTGGAATGAACTATACAGCAAACGTAGTTCCATTGAGAGGATATTCTCTGTACTCAAAGGTCACCTCAACATGGACCGGTTGACGAAAAGGGGCATTGAAAAGGCATTCACTGATGTATTGATTTGCTTGATTACATTCCTTGCCGGTACAATCGTACAGATTCGTAAGCAAGAGATACAAAAGGCTGCGTAACCAATTAGTAAAATGAGGGTTTGTAATCATCCTTGGGTTGCAGGGTATCTCTATCTTTTTTTAGGCTACTATGGAGTTGAATTTGTGTTAGCTGTTTATTAATCCTTTTTACTAGATAATTATCGCTACCTGTACCATCAATTTCTTTTGGAACTATAAAATTTTTTGCATTATGCAATTGGCTCACGGCTCCATTATCAAAATATCGATACAATGTTCCGTAGGAAGATCATAATGCAAAGTTTTGGGATTACAGCAAGGATTATACCATATTTATCCAAACTCTATTAATAAATTAATTGGCCATACCGGTAAAAAGTATGGCCTAAATCCATTCTCATTATATTCTTAAACATTCTATTATTTATTCACAAATTCTCATTATTTAATCAAAACGACTAGAGAAAAGCCCCAATGAGTGGCTTTTTAATATCCAACTTTATTGTTACAGTTTCCAACATTTTTATTGTTCAACACTACAATAATAATAACTCCCACTTGCCTGGTAATTTATTCCACCGTCACACTCTTGGCTAAATTCCTCGGCTTATCAACGTCGCATCCCCGCTCTACCGCAGTATGATAAGCCAGCAACTGCAGGGGGATCACGGCCAGAACCGGGGCCAGGACCGGGTGGGTCTTGGGGATGTAAGAAGTTCGGCCGGCCACCTTCTCCACTTCTGTGCGACCGTCGGTGGCGAGGGCCAGCACAGCGGCGCCGCGGGCGTTTACTTCCTGGATGTTGCTGACCATCTTTTCAAAAAGATCGTCTTGGGTGGTTAAGGCCACTACCGGCACATCCTCCTCGATCAGGGCCAGGGTTCCGTGTTTCAACTCGCCAGCGGCATAGGCCTCGGCATGAATATATGAAATCTCTTTCAACTTCAGGGAGCCTTCCATCGCCACGGCGTAGTCCAGTCCCCGGCCCAGGAAGAAAACGCATTTGCTGCGCGCCAGCTCCCCGGCATATTCACGCATCTCCACCGAGTTGTCCAGAATTGTCTGGGCTTTGGTGTCCAACATCCTCATTTCGTGTATTATCTCCTGAGCCTCTTCAGGCTTCATCTCACCACGCACGGTTGCCAGGCGCACAGCCAGAAGGAACATGGACAGCAGCTGGGTGGTATAGGCCTTGGTTGACGCCACGGCAATTTCGGGACCGGCCCAGGTATAGATAACGTCGTCGGCTTCTCTGGCTACTGAACTGCCTACCACGTTGGTCACGGCGACCACCCGCGCTCCTTGCCGTCTGGCCTCCCGCAGCGCGGCCAGTGTGTCGGCGGTTTCACCGGACTGGCTGATGATGATCACCAGTGTGCCCGGTTCAATAATGGGATGGCGGTAGCGAAATTCTGAGGCGATATCAACCTCCACGGGGATTCGCGCCAGCTTTTCGATAACGTATTTGCCTACTATCCCGGCATGGTAGGCGGTGCCGCAGGCGGAAATAAAGATTTTCTTCAAGCCCTTGATCTCTTCCGGGGTCATTTTGACCTCTTCCAGAACAACTTCTGAGTTGTCCGCCGCGATGCGGCCGCGGATGGTATCCCTGATGGCCTTCGGCTGCTCATAGATTTCCTTCAGCATGAAGTGGTCGTAGCCGCTCTTTTCGGCCTGCTTGGCTTCCCAATTCACTTCAAAAACATCTTTATTTACTGGGTTGCGGTCTTTGTCCATGATATTGATCTGCCCGGTCTCCAGTACGGCCACTTCTCCGTCGTTAAGAACATATGTGTGGCGGGT
>MVQK01000081.1 GCA_002067515.1 Pelotomaculum sp. PtaB.Bin013
ACGAACGTTACTGATTAAAGGCGAATAATATAGTTTAACAGAAATTACCTTAATATATGGAGGGTTCAAATCATGACATTTTTTATGACCCCGCCGGGCCGCCACCAGTTGCCGCCGCTTCCTTATCTTTACAACGCCCTTGAACCGGTGATCAGCTCCGCCACCTTGCGATTTCACCACGACCACCATCACAAATCATACGTTGACGACTCAAACAAAGCTGAGCTTAAGCTCGTGGAAGCGCGCCAAAAGAAAGACTTCGCATTAGTCAAGCACTGGGAACGCGAATTGGCCTTTAATGGTTCCGGTCATATACTGCACAGCATCTACTGGACTGTCATGGCGCCGGCCGGGAGCGGCGGTCAGCCCGGCGCTCAAACTATTAATCAAATAAATAATTATTTCGGCAGTTTCCCCGCTTTCCAGGAACAGTTCAGCGAAGCCGCCACAAAAGTGGAAGCCTCGGGATGGGCTGTGCTGGTTTGGCAGCCGGCCTGGGGGCACCTGGAAATTTTAAATGCTGAAAAGCACCAGAACTTGACCCAATGGGGCGGCATCCCCATTCTTGTGCTTGACGCCTGGGAGCACGCTTATTATCTTGACTATCAATACCGGCGGGCCGACTACGTCAAGTCTTGGTGGCAACTGGTCAACTGGTTTGAAGTCGAAAAGCGCCTCCTGCTGGCGATGCAGTCACAAATACCGTTAACATTATAAAGCTAACATTTAGCGTTTTAACAAATATAAATTATAAAAAATTTCACACTTTATTGTATCAAACGGTTTTTGACCATTGCCAGGGGCAACCGGATAGTCAATATGACAAAAGCGGCCAGCCAGCCCAAGTCAGCCAGGTTGGACCAGGCCACCTTGCCGTGCAGCAGGGGGCGGATAACTTCCACAGCATGGTATAACGGCGTAAACCAGGGAAGAAACCTGACCCCCGCCGGCAGGTTGTCCACCGGAAAGAATACTCCGGCGAACAAAAACATCGGCGAAATCAATAAGGTGAAAAAATATCCGAAGGAATCATAGTTCGGAGCGATACTGGTCCAAATTAGCGACAATATGGAAAAAGACATGACCATCAAAGCAAGCGGCACCGGCGTCAGAAGCGCCCAGGGAGACTTGACCAAACCGAACATCGCCACCACTATCAAAAACACAGTGCCGTAAAGTACTCCTTTAAATGTCCCGTATAGTATTTCACCCATTACCACGTCATCCATGCTTACCGGAGTGGCCACCATGCCCTGGAAGATTTTTTGATGCCCCATTCTGGTAAAACTGCCGTAAGTCATCTCATATGTGGTGGAAAACATCGCCGAAGAAGCAATCAGCGCGGGGGCGAGAAAATCGATATATGACAGCCCTTCAATTTGGTTCACGTACACCCCCAGGCCGAAGCCCATGGCCCATAAGTACAGCATGGGTTCTATGAAATTAAACATGATATTTGCCTTCCAGGTTTTTTTGAAGACCAGCAGGTTGCGGTAGATAACCTTTAACACCAAGGGCCATGACAGGTCCGGGATAGTGGTTATTCCTTTAAACAATTGTTTTCTTTTTACCATAACGTCAACCTCCCTTATGCCGGTCTTATAGAATGATTGTACCTACTCAGTAATTAGAAGCCATGATGAGAGAATGGCTTATTGTCCTCAGATCAGATATTCTGACTACTGAATACTGACTACTTATTCCTCGTCAAGCGTTTCGCCTGTAAGTTTCAGAAACACATCTTCCAGGTTGGCCGGCCTCAGCCTCTGGTAGCCTACAGGAATACCCAGGGCGGCGGCCTTGCCGGACATCCTTTCAGCCAGTTCCCTGCCGTGGTCGGTAAACAATACCAGATCGTCCCCCAGCACCTGGCGGGCCTTGACTAAATCCTCGCAACCAGCCACGAGAATCCCGTGCCGCGCGGGCTCCACTCCCAGTTCCAGGGCGTCATTGCCAGTGTGACGCTCAATCAATTCCCGGGGCGCGCCCTGTTCTAATATTTCCCCCTGGTGAAGCACGATGAGCCTGTCGCAAAGCTGGTCGGCCTCCTCCAGATAGTGGGTGGTCAAGAGCATGGTAGTGCCCGATTCCTTCAGTTTCTTTAAGCGCTGCCAGACCAGGTGGCGGGCATAGGGGTCCAGGCCTGTGGTGGGCTCGTCCAGGATCAAAAGCGCCGGCTGATTGAGCAACGCCCTGCCGATAGTTAATCGCCGCTTAAGACCGCCGGACAGGTGCTCCACCACCTCGCCGGACTTGTCCGTCAAATCCATAAAATTCAAAATGTCCCCGGCCCGCTTTTGGGCCAGGTCTTTAGGCATCCTGAAGTAGCCGGCGCAAACCAGGAGGTTTTCCCAGACGGATAATTCCGGGTCAAGGTTATCCTCCTGTGGCACTACCCCGACTTTGGCCTTGATATCTCTCGCCCTCTTCATGATATCTTCCCCAAAAACCTCAAGTTTTCCGGCGGTAACAGGGGAAAACCCGTAGATCATTTTCGCTATGGAGGTTTTCCCCGCTCCGTTCGGCCCGAGCAATCCAAAGCATTCTCCCCCGAAAACAGTGAAGTTGACCCCTTTTACCGCTTCAAAATCAGCAAATCTTTTGACCAGGTCCCTTGCCGCAATAACGCTTTCTCTCATTTAACCCCATCGTTCCTTCGTAATAAATCTATTATGAATATTATAACCCGACCGCATCAATCCGGATATCCTTTTGGCTTCCTGACAAACTACCCAGAACAGGCAATTCTCTTCAGACGGGGTAAAGTGATCGCCGGTTTGTTCAAAATTTACCGCGTAGCAGCCTCCGGTGCATTTTCTGGAGCAGCGCTTACAACTCTGTTGTTGACGTATAATTGGATTTTTGAACGGTTCCAGCAAATGGACATCGATCTCAGTATTAACATTGCCTACGATACACCTGCCGACCTCACCGGTCAAGCCCAGCAACTTGGAACAGGGACTGACATCTCCGTTTGGCGCCACAGCCAGCGACGTGCTGCCGGCCCGGCAGCCCCAACCGGAATACTCATTTTCACCCTTCTCGAACTCCTCAATAAAAATGGGAACACCTTTCTGCTTTAAAGCATGATAGTCCATCAATATTTTTAACAGGTTGAGGCCGTACCGTGTGATCTCCTCCCTGCTCCAGCTCTTGGCGCCTTGCGCGGGGGCGATAATGAACTGATTGATGCCCAGGTCCACAAGTTGCTTAAAATCTTCCCTCATGCTGTCTATGGCGGCGTTGCTTACAGTCATCCTTACCCCCAGCCAGGGCTGGTACATTTTCATCAGCGGGATTGAATAGGCGATTTTGTGCCAGGTGCCTTCACCGTTTTTTGTCCGGCGGTAGCGGCCATGAGTTTCCGGACCGCCGTCCATACTCAACAACATGTTGATATTATATTGCGAAAAGAATTTTAAAATATCTTCACTGACTAAAGTGCCATTGGTGGTTACCGCCCAAGTAATGGCCAGGTTGCGCTTTTTCGCGGCTTCCAGGGCATAGGGCACAATCTGCTTGATTAAATTAAATTCCAGCAGAGGTTCCCCGCCGATCAAGGTTATATTTACCATCGGAAAGGACGCCCGCTCCATCAGCAGATCGATGGCATTCCTGGCCGTGGTAAAATTCATTCTGTCATGAGCGCTTTTTTCGCGAATAAAACAGTATTCACAAGTTAAATTGCAGTTAAAGGTCAGGTTCAATTCCAATGCCGCCAATCCGAGTTTGGCCCGGTTTAACTCCTTTACAGCCAGGTTAGTCAATTTTTCCGCGTCCTCGTTATCCAATAAATATTTCCTTTTCAGAATATCCGTAAGAACCCGGGGGGAGTACCCAGGATTGATTCTGGCATACTCCCTGATAAAAACCGCCGCCTGCTCAAGCCAGGCGCCGTAGTCACTTATTCCCATGGTTTATTCCTTTTCTTTTTCGTCTTTATTTTTCTGTTCTTCTTTAACTGTAAAATCCATCGGCATTGGGGATGAAACGGGAGCCATTCCAGCCGGTGTTCCCGCCGCCGGACCAGTTACACCGGTAAACGGGACGGCACAGTTATACCCGCTTGACGTAACGCACTGGGTAGCGTTAAACGAGAAAAGGCCGCAGAGTTGCTGAAACTGGAAAGTCGTGCACGGTACGCTAAAAGCGGAACCGCAGGGCTGCGTGTATTGGGAAATGCACGGTTGCTGATACATGGATACGCAGGGCATCGCGTACTGGGAACCGCACGGTTGCTGAAACATGCATACGCAGGGCATCGCATATTGGGAATCGCACGGTTGCTGGTACATGCACATGCAAGGCATCGCGTATTGGGAACCGCACGGCTGCTGGTATTGGCACGCGCAAGCTTGCCCGTACAGGAAGGATCCGCAATAAACAGCCGGACATCCGCCTACGTCGGCCAGCGGCCCCACTACTCCGTAGAACTGTTGGCTGCCGGGGCAACTATATCCCCCCGGCATGTTGCATTGCGAACCAAATGGGGTTGGCCCGCAAGTACCAGGCGCATAGTTGCCGGGGCAGGTATAGACGCCCGAGCAAAAGACAGGCGGCCTGCAAACATACTGCTGGCTGCAGCCATACTGCGGGCCGGTGCAACCAATCTCCTCTTTTACGCTATCCCTCAGTTTTTCCGCCAGGCGCTCCATGCTTTTCTCGGTCAGGGTCTGTTTTGACGGTTCCCAGACAATTTGAATTGACTTGATCGGAATTGAACCGACGCCTTCCATAGTTTCTATCCGCACATACTGCTCATTCACCGCCAATACTGTACCGGAGATCATTCTTCCGTTAACCAGTTCAACGGCAATATTTTTACCTTGACTGGCCTGCAATTGCTCAAACAACTCAAGTCACTCCTTGGGCTGATATTTTGTCTTATTCAATATATGATTGAAGGAGTTTTTCGGTTCAGGCCGGCTTGAAGGGATTACCGGTTTTGTGTGGAAGTATTTCTACGGAGTGCTTTTGCAGATTGATTTTCGCGGATAACACATTTTTTCAGCGGTAAGCGCCGGGGGATTATGAATTGAGATTCTGCAGCCTTTCATCCTGCAGCTACGCCAACAGCGTTTTGGTGCAGGACAGCAATACATGTATACTCATCGACTGTGGTCTCAGGAAAAGAGATATCCGGCCATTCCTGCAAGAGGCCGGCTTGTCGCCGGGTGATCTCGACGCGGTTCTGGTAACCCACTGTCATACCGATCATATTTACGGACTAAAATTTCTTTGCCAGGAAAAAAATCTTCCTGTCTACTCAACTCCGGGCATATTAAATGAACTGCATAAACTCTGCCATTTTAAAACAATTCCGGAATTAACCGCCTTCGGCGGCAACGCCGTGGAAAAAATCGGCAGTCTTTCGGTAACTCATTTCAGACTGTCCCACGATGTTGAAACAATCGGCTTTGTTATCGGTGGCGGTGACGGCGAGCGGATGGGGTTTATCACTGATACCGGTTATGTCCCGGAAAGCTGCCTTGAAGCTTTTCAATCACTTGATTACTTGTATATTGAGTCAAACCACGATGTAAACATGTATAAAAAATCAACAAAGCCATGGCATGTAATCAGGCGCAACCTGGGTCCCACCGGGCACCTCTCAAATGCGCAGTGCGGACTGGCGCTGCAAGCCATGGATCTAAAAAACTGCAAGCTGGTTGTACTGGGCCACCTCAGCGAGAACGACAATGAGCCCTCCATAGCCGTAAACAACGCCCGGCGCCACTTGGCGGCAAACATACCTCTATTCAGCGCGCCCGCCCGGGTTCCGGGCACTTGGTCGGATCGGCCTCCCGCATTGCCGCATTTGTAAAAGCGGTTAATATAGGCACGCCCATCACCCCATTGATATTATGCTTTTAATAGTCACAACCGCTATATTCAAAAATAGCCAGTTGGATAGAATCTGGTAGCTTAAAACCAAATTTGGCCCTTATTTTTGCGCTCAATTCTGCTATATCGGCGGTAATATCCATGACCATAAAGCCTTTTGAATTGTAAAAGAAATCTTTGTATATGCTTACAATGTCAGTTCTCCCAAGCTTATAGGGCTTTGTTAAAACCTCAATCAAGGTAATAACTGATGTAATCACCTGTATAGCCCCTTCGGCTGTCCTACTAAATATATAGGAGACCTCATCGCTGTAATCGGTATGTTCCTCAATAAAGTATATTATCGGGGCGGTATCAATAAATAGTCGTAAACCCTTCTTTAATTCCATTCGCTTCTCTCTTTATTAACATATTCCTGCGCATCAACACCCTCCCAAATCGACTTACCTATGCCTTTTATTCCCGAAAAATCCTTGTTTTTCTCTTCAGCTACTTTCAATATTAAAACTCCATCTACCTCGTCTGATAATACCTTTAATTCCATTCCTTCCTTCAATTTTAACTTTTGGTAAATTTCTTTCGGTATCTTTATAGTATCACTATCTATAACGTAAGCATTTGCCATAATATCAATCTCCTTTTCAATACCTTTATTATCTATTATAACCAATTTTAAAAGTACCTGCCACCCTTCCTTGCAACTAATCAAGCTTTCCTCATCGGTACTTTTTATTAAATATTAATTAACTAATACCTCTATTCTAAAGTCACAAATAATTTATTTAAACCGGAAGTTTTCGCCTACCCGGCGCACAACCTCACTCAGCACTTTTTCTTCCTTGACCAGGGCGATCCGGACATACCCCTCGCCCCGCCGCCCGAAAGCCACGCCTGGTATGACAATAACGCCGGCCTTTTCCAGCAACTCGGCGGCAAAGCCTGCAGAATCACTGTACCCTGGCGGCAGCGGCGCCCAAACAAACATGGAAGCCTGCGGTTTGGGCATGGACCAGCCCAAAGCGGCCAACCCGTCCACCAGCACATCACGCCTTCCCTGGTAGGTGGCGGCGGTTGCGGCCACACAATCCTGCGGCCCGCTCAAAGCGGCCACGCCGGCCTCCTGCACCGCGTAAAACACCCCGTAGTCAATATTGGACTTAATCAACGCCAGGTCGGCCAGCACACCGGCGTTGCCCACCGCGAAACCCAAGCGGCAGCCGGCCATATTGTAGGTTTTGGAAAGAGAGAAAAACTCGACGCCTACTTCCTTCGCGCCGGGCGTTTCGAGAAAACTCACCGGCTTAAATCCGTCATATGCCAGTTCGGCGTAAGCCACGTCATGGCAAACCAGGATATCATGGCGGCGGGCGAATGCGACAGCCCTTTCAAAAAACTCACTATCAGCTATTGCCGCCGTCGGGTTGTTCGGGTAATTCAGCCAGAGCATTTTCGCCCGGCGCGCCACTTCCTCAGGAATGGCGTCAAAATCAGGCAGAAAACGGTTTTCCGGCAAAAGCGGCAGCGGGTAAATTTCCCCGCCGGCCAGGATTATGCCAAACTCGTAGATCGGGTAGCCGGGGTCCGGCACCAGCGCCACGTCCCCCGGGTCGATGTACGCCATGGCCAGGTGGGCCAAACCGTCCTGCGAGCCCATTAATTCCAGCACCTCCGAGCCCGGGTCCAGATCAACGTTAAAGCGCTTTTTATACCGCCCCGCCACCGCTTCGCGAAGGGACCGGAGACCTACCAGCGGGTAGGTGTAATTCCGCGGCTTCTCCACCGCGCGGCGCAGAGCCTCCACAATATGCGGCGCCGGGGGCAGGTCTGGGCTGCCGACGCCGATGTTGATCACTTCCAGGCCACGTGCCTCCACCCTTCTCTTGCGCTCTTCCATTTCGTTAAATACACCGGCGGATAAGTTGTCTATTCGCTTTGCCCTGTTCATCATGTCCCCCTGACCCTTCAATCAATAGCATAATTCTGCTTTTCATTATAATATATTTAGGAGTCAGTAGTCAGGAGCCAGAAGTCAGAATGAGAGAATGTTTATTATCTTAAAATATTCTGAATACTGACTCCTGAATTCTGAATACTTGAATATAATCAGTTCCTTAATTCCCAAAATTTATCATTGATTAGATACAGGAGTGGTTTTATAATGACTTTATGGTAGGATGGTAGGTGGTTATGCTGGGTGCATTTCCAGACATTTGTATGGCACAGTTGATCAAGGCATTCCTACCGGAATGCCTTTTTTGACTGGTTGTCCTAGCGCCATATCTGCCACAAATCAAAATATCCGGGGAGGGATGGTAGTTTAAAGCAAG
>MVQK01000082.1 GCA_002067515.1 Pelotomaculum sp. PtaB.Bin013
GCATCTTCAATAATTCCGGAAAAAGCCAGCTCGGTAACAAATATTTCCTGCACGTGCAGTTCAAGCGCAAATAAACCACGCGGGAAAAATTCCCTATTTTTCACGTAGCCCAAATTTTCAAGTATATCACGAACCTCGCCATATTCTCTGAAGGTTGAATCAACTTGCTCCGTAACAGACTTATATTCCTGATAAAGCAAGTTAATATGAATTTTTAACTTGTTCAACTTTTCAGCATTTGAACGGCATTTGTCTGTTTCCCGGCACTTCCTCGGGGTGAATGAGGCGAGCTGTCTTTTTAGCAATTCTTTTTCCTTGTTACCTCCGCGCCGGCGGGAATGCTTCAGCCGCCTGTGCGCTCTTGCCCTCTCGATCGGACATTTGAGAGTTAAAGTGTCACGGCATAGACTTGATGTTAATTCCACGATGAGTTCCTTAGATAGTTTAATTTGATCTGCAAGTTCTTTTTCCCTTTTCCTGGTTTGGAATGTTTTAAAGTTGTCATTTAAAAACCGTCCAATCTCTGTATCAGACTTATATCTTAATAGACTGAGAACAGTGTTTGGCGAGATAATCAGCCTGCCTGAAACCGGTTCAACGAATTTCTCGTCAAAAAAACCGGTTTGTTCAGGAAAGCGACTGTCAATACGGATAACGGCGTGACCGACCTGATCAAAGCCGCGCCGTCCCGCCCGCCCGGCCATCTGGTAGAATTCCCTGTTTTGCAGGATACGGAAATCATGGCCGTCCCATTTTCTGGTCGAATCAAATATGGCGCTGGCAGCAGGGAAATTGACCCCGGCGGCAAAAGTTTCCGTGCAGAACACCACAAAGATTAAACGCTTGGAATAAAGGTTTTCCACCAGGTACTTGACCGGCGGCAACATGCCCGCGTGATGATAGGCTATTCCCTGATATAGCAACCGCTTTAATATGTGCCAGCCCGGCCCGCTAAACGTACCGGGATATTCAGATTCAGCGGCGTTGATTATTTTTCTCGCGTCGCTTTTCTCCTCGGGATCAAGAAAATCCCATTCCCGGCTTAAATCCTGCGCAAGAATTTCTGTCCGGCCCCGGCTGAATACGAAAAAAAGGGCCGGCAGTTTGTCTTGGATCAGTTCAACAATTCTACTGCATGATAATTCCGGCAGTTCCGTCTTGCTCACTCCTCCGCCCAATGTCTTCTGTTATGAAATGCTTTCAGGTATTCAGCAAGTTCATCGACTTCTTGCTTTGCCTCGTTTTCCTCAACTATTTGTCCATTTGGCGTCACCCAATTTATTTTCAAAGGTACTTGTCTCTTTTTTTCTTCGATGATAGTCACTTTTTCACGCCGCACCGAGCTAATCCATTCGGCAATTTCCTCAATATTAGGTACCGTTGCGGACAAGCCCAATAGCTTAATATGCTGCGGGGCGAACAGGATGCTTTCTTCCCAGGTAGTGCCCCGTTCGCTGTCGTCAAGGTAATGAATCTCATCAAAAACAACATATGTTGTTTTTTTTAATTGTTCAGGTTCACCCAGACACCAGTTTCTAAAAATTTCTGTAGTCATGATTAGCAGGGGGGCGCCGGGATTCACGCTAATATCCCCGGTGACAAGCCCGACATAGTCCAAACCAAATGTTTCTTTGAAATCTCTGTATTTCTGGTTAGAAAGGGCCTTTAATGGTGAAGTATATACCATTCCACTGCCTGCAGCCATCAGATCTCTGGCCAGTATTTCCGCCACAAGGGTTTTCCCGTTGCCGGTAGGCGCCGATAACAGGACAGAATGACCAGCGCGGAGCGCCTCGACTGCTTCAATTTGAAAACGGTCCAAATGTAACTGGCGCTCATTGTCAGGTGTGGGTTTTTCGCGGCGTAAAGGCCTTTTTTTAGCCGGGTACTTTTTTATCCCATGGTGTCCAGAATTGTCGGCACTATTTTTTTCAATGGAATTCCAACTTGATAAGATTTCCGGCAGGCTTTTTTGTAATTCTTCAATATCTCTCCGCTTGAAAAAATGCCCTGATTTTAAATCCTTATCATAATAACCGGCCGGATCAAGCTTGCCTTCGTTAACCAAGCGTTTGAGTTGTCCGGTAGTGACTCCCAGCAGTACTGCCGCTCGGGGAATTTTCAACTTTTCATGTTCTTTGGTTAAATTTCGCAGCAGAGTGTTATTCATTCTCAATTGCTCAATGTCTTTGCGCCACATTCGCCTTTTACCGTCCAGAAAGAAAACTTCAATACTGTTTGTCTGAATTAAATGGTTTAATATATCCTCGCTTATATCAAGAAAATTTAAGGCTTCCTTTTCACCCATCGAAAGCGTTTTTAAAAAGGCCGGAGCACTTATTTTGTCCGGTGGGACAAAGTAACGACCAGTTATATCTACAAGTTGTTCCGCTATAATGTCGCCGGGGAATTCCCGGCGCAGGCATAAATATTCTTTACCATCAAATATAACAGTAACTGTGTATTTATCAGCTATATTATGAAAAACACCCTGGTTTATCCCTAATTCTTTTAAAGTAAAGAACGGTGACGCCAGGCAGTTTAAAGTTTCATGACATAGCTTTAGCTGCCTGCGCCGTTCTAATTCTGTTCTGCCTTCGGGAGAATCGCTGGTTGTAATAAGGGCGTGCGGAAGTCTGATTAAATGACCTTGACTTTCTCCAGTCGCTAACAATGATCTTATGTTTTTGTGCTTCCGGAAAAGTCGGAGAAGATCTGCAAGTCGACGGGGTTTTTCCTTGATATATTCAAAAAAATATTCCCTGGCTCCGCTGCTGTCGGGCAAAGTATAACGGCCGTCTGGTAAACGGGCAAATTGTTGACAGATATGGGCAGTAATATTTTCTATACCTGTGGCTGCAATTATCTGTTGGCGAGAGCGCGGTTGTCCATCAGACAATAATTCTATTATGGATTTTACCTGTACGTCATCAAGCCTGTTTTGAGAAGGAAAATCCGGACAAGGACTGTATTTTTTCAGTTCCTTAAGGATTTTTGGCAGACTGTTTCGCATTTGCCCGCGCCCGCTATGCCAAGTAGCTCCCCCCGCTGGCGTATTGATCTCTTTATTTCCTATTAGCCACCCGGCTCTTGTTTTATGCCGCCCAATACTGATCTCTTCTTTTTCAATAAGAGAGCATAGCGCTCCCGCAAGAGCGTCAATGTCGCAATTGCACTGAGAATATGCCGCTTCCAGGGACAAGATCTCATTTCCTTTGAGCAAGTCCAGCAGTAAGTCTTTCGCTAGCTTCGTTTTACTGTTTGCCAAGCCTAGTAAACACCTCTTGATTGGCTTTAATCATATTATTTGTAGTCTAGCACATCTCATGCCAAAAAAACAATAAAATTGCTTGGTTCTAAAAATAATGCCTATTTGCTAAATTTATTATTAATAGTATGATAATAAAAATAATTCAACAAACGGGTGAGAATTGATGGAAGCAAATGAGTTGCTCGCAAGGCTGCGCAAAAAAATTGATTCGATTGATTTTGAGATATTGAAGTTAATAAATCAAAGGATGGAACACACATTACGCACAAGAAAACTCAAGGCAAATATATCGGATCCGGGAAGAGAGCAGGAAATAATTGCCAGCCTGCGCCGCCGTTCGAGTGCATTAATCAGGTCGGAGTTTTCTGAGATTTTATTTAAAGAGATAATCAGTGAAAGTAAGTTGCTGCAACGAAAGGATCTAAAACTTATCGGTTTTCAGGGTGAGCATGGCGCATATGGTGAAGTTGCGATAAGAATTGTGGATAACAGTCTGGTGCCTATCCCATGCATGGAATTTGTCGATGTTTTTGATGAGGTAATTAACAGACAACTGGATTTCGGCATCGTTCCGGTGGAAAATTCGCTGGAGGGTGCGGTTACGCAAGTTAATGACCTGCTGGTCGAAACAGATGTGCATAAAATTAAGATTGTCGGTGAAGTGAAAATTCCAATTCACCATTGTTTGCTTGCGTCACCGGGTACGGACTATCATGAAATAAAAGTAGTCTATTCGCATCCTCAAGCTTTAGCCCAATGCCGCCGCTTTCTTTCCAAGCACAGGCTGGAGTCCAGGCCATATTACGACACTGCCGGAGCGGCAATGATGCTGTCGAAAGAAAAGCCAAGGGCGGCTGCCGCAATTGCCAGCAAGCTTTGTGCGGAATTGTATAATTTGGATGTTCTTTTTGAAGATATTGAGGATAATGAAACAAATGCCACAAGATTCCTGATATTATCCAATGAAGAAAGCAATAAAGCAGGCAATAAATGTTCAATAGTATTTTCCACTGAGCATAAGGCAGGCGCATTATTTAATATTTTGAAAATCTTTTCGGATGCAGGATTGAATCTGACTAGAATTGAATCAAGACCTATTCGGAACGACCCTGGAAAATATGCTTTTCTTCTTGATTTCCTAGGCTCTGATCGTGAGGAAAAAGTTATCGCAGCATTAGAGAAAGCAAGAAAGGAAACAGTTATTTTTAAGTTTCTAGGTTGTTATAATGAAGCGCCGCAGTAATTTATAAATAGACGAATATGAGCATGGGTGCAAACCAAATGTGCTAAGAAGATTAAGGTAATTAGTGTTAAAAAGCAAATTAATATTTACAACTGCTTGTTTACCTTAAGGAATAATTTTGTTACTATAATATAAAATTTAAAAAATTCAAAAATATAAAACAAGAAAACAACCCAACTCTTAAGTTGTAAAAAAGGAGCTGTTGTTAATGTTTAATTTGTTTTCTCCGGCAAAAAAGAGCGTAGCCGTGTCGGATGATACTCAAGCCAAGGTGGACTTTGCCTCTGCGATAGCTAATTATGCGCTTGTTTTTAACGAGTTTATGGCGTTATGTGTGTCATTAAAAGTGAAGGAAATTTCCGGGAGCGCCAATGATTTGGCCGCAGCGTGCCAGGAAACGTCGGCTACTGCCGAAGAAACGTCGGCCACCACCCAGCAAATCAGTGCCGGAATGCAACAGGTAAAAGCCGGTGAATTAGAAAATTACAACAGGCTACGCAACCTTAATGATTTGGCGAAAGATGCTAGTTCCGTATTAAATAACATGGTCGGCAACGCGACAGAGCTTGTGGAACAGATTAAAAGCATTGACAGCATCAGTCAGAGCGTTTCAGAGATAGCTGATAAAACAAATCTCTTGTCACTAAATGCGGCAATCGAAGCAGCCCGCGCCGGTGAATACGGCAGAGGATTCTCAGTAGTGGCGGAAGAAGTCCGAAAACTGGCGGATCAAACAAAGACAGCGGTAAAGGAAGTAAAAAATATATCTGTTCAGATGGATGAAAAGGCTATGGATACTGGTAACATAGTATCTAATGTTAAACAAATTTTTGAACAGTACATGAGTGATACCGCGAAAGTTGCCGAAATTATGAGTACAAATGTAAAACAGGTTGAGCAATCTGCGGATGCGGTAGAAAATATTGCCAGCGCTGCCCAGCAGCAGGCTATGACCACAGAAGGCTTGGTAAGTGTATCCAGTGACTTGGCGACCGCAGCCAATTTTGCCGACGTGTTTGCGGGAATCACAAATCGTACAAATCAAGTTATCGTTCCATATTTAAAAAAGCCCAAAGAAAATCACATCTTAAGCATCCTTGCCGCCAGACTAATAGACCACACGAATTTTATAAGGAATCTGATAGAAAGTTCCGAGAAAGGTTTAAAAGTAGCAAGTTACCGGGAATGCGCTTTTGGCCGGTGGTATGAAAATGAGTACGAGAAATATAAGAACATTAAAGAATATGTGGCCATTCGGGAATTGCACAAAAAGTTTCACGAGGCAGCCGATGCGTTTTTGCAGGAAGTTGTCCTGATAAAAGCAAAAGGTGTGCTTGATACCTCACGAAGGTTGTTGGACGCCATACTAAAATTGTCTGAAGTAATTTGCGAAAACACCTAATTAACTTTATTTCCCCATATCCTGTCAGAAGGAAATTAGCTAATCTTAGTCGAATCATTATTGGTTTAGGGGGGGATAAAATGCCTGATTTTAATATTCGCGATGAGTATATGAAGCTTATCAAAATTATTTCAGAGAAAAATAATATAAGCCAGGATGAAGTAGTTGAAACAGCTGTGGCAATGTTTTTGAAGATGTATTTTATGCGTTATGACATGTACCCTGAATTGCAAATTGTCCAGCGTGAGTCCGGGTGTCAAGAGATGGATGCTGAACAAATAAAAGAGAAGATAGAAAACGACAAAACGATGGTTGATACCGCTATAGCTGAAGCGCAACGTTTGGGGTTGATTTAGCTAGCTAATGTTTAATTAATTATTTTTGAGAAATTTTATAGATTTAACAGCCGGTTATTTTCAGATTTATCTAGTTTATGTTAAAATAGCAATGTTGAGCTTAGACAGATATTTATTTAATAAGAAAAAAAGGGGAGGGATAGTTGTGAAACTCTTAATTATGGGACCGCCAGGAGCAGGTAAAGGGACTCAAGCGGAGGTGCTGGTTAAAGAACTTCAAATTACTCATGTTTCCACGGGTGATATGTTCCGTGCCGCTATTAAGGAAGGTACCGATATGGGTAAAAAGGCCAAGGAATATATGGATAAAGGTGAATTAGTGCCCGATTCCGTGGTTGTGGGTATGGTAAAAGACCGCATTTCTCAACCTGATTGCGCTAAAGGATTTCTGCTTGACGGCTTCCCCAGGACTGTAGCTCAAGCCGAAGCGCT
Source organism: Pelotomaculum sp. PtaB.Bin013 (assembly GCA_002067515.1). GTDB lineage: Bacteria > Bacillota > Desulfotomaculia > Desulfotomaculales > Pelotomaculaceae > Pelotomaculum_D > Pelotomaculum_D isophthalicicum. The sequence continues at coordinate 6,705 of MVQK01000082.1, forward strand.
TGATGAAACTTTTAAAGAGTTGGGTATTAAAGCGGATGGCGTGATTAATATTGACGTGCCTAGGGAAAGATTGATGGACCGCCTGACCGGACGCCGTATTTGCCGTTCCTGCGGCGCCAGCTACCATGTAATCTTCAATAAACCCGAAGAGGAAGGAAAGTGCAAATGCGGCGGTGAGCTGTACCAGCGCAGCGACGACAACGAGGTTGCGGTAGGTAACCGGCTTGATATATATGAAGCGCAAACACAGCCGTTAATTGACTACTATGCAAAACAAGGCATTCTTAAGAACATTAATGGAGACCAGGATATTAAGAATGTCTTGGCGGATGTTCTCGCGAGTGTGCGCTAACCCAAATTAATAAAACCTCCCGGAAACCTCCGGGAGGTTTTTTGTCAACAACAATAGCGAATAATAATAAATATCACTCGCGGGTGTTTTTTAAGAAATATTTTGCGGGAGGAGCATAATTGGACGTAAACAAGGTTCCTCAAGTAGATTATGCCATAATCGGAGGGTCAAGCACATTTTCAATTAATTTTCCCGAAGATTTAAAACGAGACGACGTTCAGATTATCACCACGGGTCTGACTATTAACACACCTTACGGTATGAGCCCTCCTTTTAAATTATTCATGTTAAAAAAAAAGAAGATCATCACACTCAAAATGCATGGGTGGAGGGGCAGTATTCTCAGGGCGGATGCTTCTCGTCAGGTTTTTTGGGTATTGCGTGAAGCAGGTGTTAAAAAGATAGTATCGGAAGGTGGAGTCGGATCGATTAACCGGCTCTTGCGTCCACGTGACGTAATCGTTCCCACTGACTATCTTGATTTTTCCATGCGTAAAGATGTGGGTTTGGGCGGATCTTATTTATTAACCATGCGCAAGTGCGTTTGTCCGGATATAAGAAAGGAATTAGTGCGGATTGCCGAGTGTGAAGCAGTTGGCCGGGTTTTTGACCGGGGTGTGTACGCCGTAACAGACGGCAGGCATTTTGAAAGCCCGGCCGAAATAGAAATGCTCTACCGGCTGGGCGCGGATGTTGTAGGGCAAAGCATGTGCCCGGAGGTTTATTTGGCCCGGGAAATTGGCGCTTGTTACGGACGTTTGGATATGGTGGTAAATTATGCTGAAGGTGTAATCAAGGAATGGGATTATGAAGAAATGGCCGGTATATTTTACAATGAACCACTTAGAATCGGAAACATTCTGCTTCACACCTTGGACCGGATTGATCCGGGGCAGTCATGTGGCTGCCCGCAATACAGAAAACCCACTCTGCTCAAAGATTAAACATAATATTACCAGGAAAGTTTAAACCCTATAAACATATATTTAGATAGAGAAAGTAATAAGGGGGGTGTGGATAAAGAGGTTATTGATAGAGAG
>MVQK01000083.1 GCA_002067515.1 Pelotomaculum sp. PtaB.Bin013
CCCACACCGAACAGGAAAAGCAGTTTCTTTATATTGTCATCTTTCCACCAAGGCAAATTTTTCACCACCAAAACACAAGTGGGGAGAATCTCCCCCCACTCAAAGTATCAAGCAGTCAAGCTGTTAAATTCAAACGCATTGATGAAAAGCTAACCGTTCCTGAGTATCCCCCTGATCATCTTTGATGCCCTTTCACCAGCCATTCTAGCAAAATAACCGGTGTCTCTCTTCCTTTGTGTTTTATATCTACCACCAGCCATGATACTCACAACAGCTCCAATGATACCGCCGGCGATAATTCCTCTCCAAAAATCAGTCCGCATATATATCACCCCCGTCCCGCTCCTAAAGTAAAAATTCATTTTGCGGGTCAAAAGCAACCAGACTGCCGTCTTCTGCCACCTCGTAAATCTGAACGCCTTCTTTGTTAATCCGGTATTCCACACAACAATCCCAGCAGTAAAACTGGTCGATACCAACTTTCCCAATGGCTTTGCCACCGCAGACCGGGCATGTCAAAACTTTCGCCCCCTAACTTAGCGAGTAAACCACAAAATTCTAACCTTTAATTGCTATTATGTCCACCCTACCGATAAAAAATGCAAAACGTAATGAAGCAGGCGGTATACGGATTATAATTTTTTCCCTATGGTAGCCCCACCCACCAGGCAATCCCCGTGGTAAAAAACGACCGCCTGTCCGGGAGTAATGGAGCGCTGCGGTGTATGAAAGTGTACTTTTACACCACCACCGGGCAATGGCGCCATGGCGGCTGGGGCAGGTTTGCCGTTGTAGCGCACCTGCGCCTCGATTTCCATGGGACCGGTCAACTCGTCATAGAGGACCAGATTTACCTCTTCCGCTGTTAAGTCTGTACCCATGATGGCCTCCTCAGGCCCCAAAGTAATGGTATTATTATTAGTGTCTATATTTACCACATAAAGACGTTCCCCCGCCGCCAGGCCCAGTCCCCGGCGCTGGCCGATGGTATAAAAAGGAATACCTTTATGCTCTCCGATAACTTCACCTCTCAGGTTCAGAAACGGACCAGGTTTAATATTCGCTGTTTTTCCCTGTAAAAAACCACGGTAGTTATCGTCAAGGACAAAACAAATTTCCTGACTGTCAGCCTTATCCGCAACCGGCAGCCCAAAGCCGGCGGCCATTTTTCTCACTTGCTCCTTGGCGTATTCCCCCAGGGGCATCAGGGTATGGGCAATCTGGCGTTGAGTCAGGCCATACAACACGTATGTCTGGTCTTTCTTTCGGTCGGCCGGACGGCGAACCGTATATCGCTTGTATTTCTCGCTGAAACCAAGACGCGCGTAATGCCCGGTCGCAACATAATCGGCTCCCAGATTCAGCGCCTTGTCCAGTAACGCCTCAAATTTAATGTACCGGTTACATGCGATGCAAGGGTTGGGCGTACGCCCGCGCAGGTATTCGGAGGTAAAGTAATCGATCACTTTCTCCTCAAAAATATCACGAAAATTCATCACGTAATAAGGAATACCCAGTTTACCGGCCACCCGCCTCGCGTCTTCAACTGCCGCCAGTGAACAGCAGCCGACATGTTCCTCGCCCACTTCAGTTTGGGTAGAATCCCATATTTGCATGGTGACACCGATAACATCATAACCCTGCTGTAACAGGAGGGCGGCGGTGACAGAACTGTCAACCCCGCCGCTCATAGCTACGAAAACCTTTTTCTTAATCAATAAAAAGCCCCCTAAAACAAAGTACATTAGTAGGGTTTATGCGATCATCTTAGCATGGCAAATAATTATTGTCAATCGTAAACCACTATTTCAGTTAGATATAATTACCTGCTCACCCTTATGCTACTCCTGCCATAAATGTAAGAAACCTTCCTCATTAAGAGGAAGGTTTCTTACATTTATAAAGAGCCCGCAATGAACTACACTACAGCCATTATAAATTTCTGCGTAGCCCAGAACAATCTTTCGACTGCCGAGAACCATTACGAAACCTATAATGACCTTTGTTCGACTATCATGGATACCTAGGAAGCCTGCAACAATCTTTCGACTGTTACAAACCTCACATCAACCAATATAGTTAAATGTATCCGGCACCCATGATAATCTTAGCTCGACCAGTAAATATCCCTTACGACCTCATAGCAATCGTTTTCGACTGCTATAAAGCCTGCCGGAACACTTACCAGTCTGCCCTCCGGCTGATACCGAACCTTTTAGACCCGGCATCAACCTTTGGCCGGCCATTACAGAGCCTTTTGACCCTGTAACAGCCTGGGCTCGGCCATTACGAACCCTTATGGTTGTATTTTGTCCATGGCGCCGGTTTTAATTCGAGGTATTTCATTCCTTGAATGGTCCCATGTGGAAAAATCGATTATTTTCCCGTAACTAATGCAGTTTGCCGTGCCCATGCTCCAAACAAGTTTCACAGCCGCAAGCCGCGTCGTGTACGTCACTCTTGGGCTTACAACCCGCTGATTCAAGAGCGTCGACAACCTGCCGGCGAATGTTTTCCAAATATCTTTCACGTAGTTCTTTTTGTTCCTCTTTCTCCTGCGGGGTAAGTCCGCCGTCGCGCTGCTTGCGGGCCAGAAAATTGATTCTTTCTACCAATTCTTTGGTTATCAATCAAATCACCTCATCATTATTATAACAGAACAAATTCGCCTTTGGCGGTTTTTGGGCATACAACGCGGCATGTTCGGCCCCATATAATTGTTCAAGCCGGCACTAAAAAACCCCCTTAAGGGGGTTTTTTTCTTCTAACCTTTTTTTTCCCCGTTTTTACTCCGGTTAAGAGGCTTACGGGCTGGAGCGGCGGTGACCTGACGGTCACGGTCGATGGGCTTCAAAACGCTCGGCCTGGTATTGCGCATGGAAACCGGCGTCCGCACCAGGACCCCGCTTAGCGCTTTTGCGTTTAAAGGCACCAGCGGCCAAAGGTAAGGCACTCCGAATGATTTATTCAGCGCTAAAGCCACAAAAGTGGCGACGACTCCAATTACAAAGCCCGGCACCCGGAACAGCGCGGTCATGATGATCAACCCCAGCCGCACCAGCCGGTTGGCGTTGGCCATTTCAATGCTGGGCGTCAAAAAAGTGCCGATTGCCGCTACGGCCACGTATAAAACCACTTCCTGGGAGAAAAGCCCTACTCTGGTGGCCAGCTCTCCGATCAACAGCGCCGCGATGATGCCTGTGGATGTCGCCAGAGCCGCCGGCGTATGAATGGTAGCCAGCCTGATCATATCTATGGCAATCTCAGCCAGCACGAACTGCCAGATCAGCGCTATCTCGCCGGGTTTGCTCACTCCGATAAAAGCCAGCTGCGGCGGCAGCAGCTCCGGATTGTTCGCAAACAGAAACCAGAGCGGCAGCAAAAATATAGACGCCGCAACACCGACGAACCGCACCCAGCGCAGGTAAGCTCCGACAGTGGGATTCTGGCGGTATTCCTCGGCATGCTGCAAGTGGTGAAAATATGTGGCCGGGGCGATAATGACACTGGGGGAGGTATCCACCAGCACCAGCACATGCCCTTCCAGCAGGTGCATGGCAGCCACGTCCGGCCTTTCAGTATAGCGCACCTTTGGGAAAGGGTTCCAGTAAGAACCCGGAGTAATCAACTCCTCCACCGATTTTTCACCCATCGGGATACCGTCAATCTTGATATATTCTATTTTATCCTTTATGCTTTGCACCAGATCGGGGTTGGCTATATCTTCAATGTAGCAAACTATTATATCGGATTTGGACCGGGTACCTACCTGGATATATTCCATGCGCAATTTGGGGTCCCTGATCCGCCTCCTGATTAAAGCGGTATTAAAGACCAGGGTTTCAACAAAGCCGTCCCTGGAACCCCGCACAACCCTTTCCAGGTCCGGTTCCTCAGGACTGCGGATGGGGTAGATCCTGGCATCCATAATTATAGCTTTATCCGATCCCTCTACAAATATGGCCAGGGGACCCGCCAGCACTTTATTGACAACATCCTCAAGATATTGTACTTCATCCACTTCAGTGTAACCAAGATAGTTTTTAAATAATTTTTTGATACTTTCCGGATGCATGTCCGCATAATCGAGACTGGTCAGATTACGAAGAACGATTGTCACAATCTGATCATTAGTTAGACCGTCCACGAAAAGCAAGGTAACATTTTTGCCGCCAATGACCAGTTCCCTGGTGAGAATATCAAAACTTTTTTCAATCCCTATTTCCGCGTCCAGGAGCTTGATATTTTCTTTTAAATCCTTACTGATTCTTGTTTTTTCTTGTTCTTTTTTCATATCCGCGTTCCGGGGCACCTGTACCAACTCCCATCGCATTTAAATATGCCGTTAAACAGCATCCTTCAGTTTAAGAAAATCATACCCGAGTTTGGTGAGACTGCACATTTTGCTCTTGCCTTCTGTCGCCACGTCCACCAGTCCAAGAGCATAAAGCTGCATTACAATGTGATCCAGAACAGCCCTTTTGACCTTAGCGGTCAGTGAAAGTTCTTCTTTGTTCATGGGACCTTCTTCTTCAAGTGTTTTAATTACTCTTTCCGCCTCTTCCGGGAGACGATTTTGCACTCCGCCGAAGTATTCAACTAATGTTGTAGTCATGGTTCTCCGCTCCTTTAAATATATTTAATCTTATTATGGCCATTAATCAGTTAAGTAAACCTGTTTATTATTGATTGACAGATATATGAGAAAATATACTGATGAAGTAAGCAAGTTTCAGTAAGTTGATCGTCTTTTGCAAGCATGTTACAATAACTGCAAACAGCTATAAACACAAACAACATATAAAGCGTGGCCGGGCGCCTGCGCTTTTACTTAATCACCAGTCTAGGGGTTGGCAGAATTGAGCCTGTCGCTGAACCAACTTACCACAAAAGTGGCCGAACATCACAATCTGGAATTTGATCTTGCCTTTAAAATAATCACCGACGTGTTTTTACAAATGGCTTTAGACGGCTATGTGGTAGTAGATAAAGAGAAATATGACGAGTTAAAGAAAAAGGGGAAATTAAAGATTGACACTGCAGCTCGCAAGCAATAAAGCCGTTCTAATTGAAAGCTACCCGCAACAGCGGATAGCTTTTTATAATACGCGCAATATTACCGCTCAATTTTTATGCGGCGGCACTCAGTTCTGAGAGTGTTTTATTTTGGTCCTCGACTTTGACGAGTTATTAACCTTTCATCCAACATCCGCGTGAACTTTTGCACTAAAAGCGGATCAAACTGTGTACCGGAACATCTTTTCAATTCATCAACAGCTTCCTTGTGCATCATCGCTTTCCGGTAAGGACGGTCGCTTGTCATCGCGTCGTAAGCGTCTACAATGGATAAAATACGGCATTCCAAAGGGATATTTTTACCTTTCAGACCTAAAGGGTAGCCTTTTCCATCGAACGACTCATGATGCTTAAGAATCCAATCAGCAATAGGGACCAAATCCGGTACTGAATTGGCGATTTGAAAGCCAATTTCACAGTGCTTTTTGATTTCAACATATTCTTCTTTATTTAAAGAACCTGATTTAAAAAGGATCCGGTCCGGGACACCGATTTTGCCAAGATCGTGAAAGAGCGCAACGAGGCGCAAGTCATTTAATTTATATTCAGGAATACCGGAAACTACGGCCAATTGCGCCACCAAGTCCTGCATGCGCTCCGAGTGCCCCTCTGTAGCGAAATCCCTTGCTTCGAGCATCTTCTTCAGTGCCTGCACAATGATGCTGCGGGTACTTTGGGTGTGGCTGAGCTTTTCCCGGTACATATTGATGTCCGCTTCTCTAAATAATTCAGCGGGCTTTTGCGCGCTTTTCTCACCTATGGCAAAACCAATAGACATGCTTAAAGGGATTTCGGGATTGACGAAGTTATAATTCTTAATGGATTCCCGTATTCTCTGGCAGGCTTTCTCCAAATTTAGCCGGTCGGTACGGGGAAGCAAAACCACATATTCATCCCCGCCGATACGAGCCACCATATCACCTTTACTAAAGCAATTTTTTAAAATATTTGCCGCCGTCACAAGCATGTCGTTGCCGGCATCGTGGCCCATGGTATCGTTAATCAGTTTTAGTCCGTCCAGATCACAGACAATCACACCCAGCGGCAAATGCCGATCTTCCTCCAAACGCCGCATTTCCTCGTTAAAGTAGGCGCGATTATGCAGGCCGGTTAGCGGATCATGCAAGCTCAAGTATTTAAGCTGTTCGTCCATTCGCTTGCGTTCGGTGACATCAAAGTAATGTTCGATCCGCCCGCCGGTGTACAAACCCAACTGAACGGGTTGACTCCAATGCTCCAGCCAGCGCTCCTGAAGTTCACCTACGGGAAGGACATGGCATTCAAGGCTCTCCACATATTTGTTGTCAGCGTAAGCTGAAAGCAATCTTTGCACAAACGCTTCCCGGTCCTCAAAAATGTACTTGATCTTTTGATCAATAAGTATCCGTATGTCCTTACCGACAACTTCATCTTTGCCAAGCCCCATGAAGCTTTGCAAAGCCCGGTTCAGCCAAACGATCTTGTGCTCTCGATCAAGGATAAGAATGCCGACCGCGGAGCTGTCCAGGACGTCATCGACCATGGTACGGTATTTTTCTTCACTTTCACTCAACTTATGCCTGGAAGATTCCAGCGATTCCAGCATCTTGTTAATTTCACTCGCCAATATTGTCAACTCGTCGTTCCCGCTTACTAACACGCGGCCGGCGGGGTTGCTTTTAGCGCCGATGTTTACCACGCTGTCGCTAAGTCCGGCTAACCTTGACAATATCGTTTTCTCCAATAGCAGCAAGGACATTACCGTGAGCGCCAGACCAACCGCCAGCATTGAACCAATAAAGTAGCGAACGCTGGCTTGGCCTTGCTTATAGATTTCTCTGGGAATAGACACTCTTAAAATCAAACCCGGGTTTTCGTATACATCTTGAACAAGGGCATATCCCGCAATTGTCTCCGCATCCAACGGCTGGATATAAACCGGCGCGTCTTCAGATAAAATGGAACCCGCCTTTTGAAAATCAGGCGGCGCGTCTTCGTCGCCGAACTCGTCCACATCGAGGTTTAAACCCGTTATGTCCGCCAGGCTCCTTATCACTGTGTTATTTAAATAGATTCCCATAATCAGCGCGCCTTTGACCGGACCTTGCCGATCACTGGTCAGAATCGGACGGGACGCGACCAGCGCGGGGCCTTCGGGCAAAACAATAACCCCACGCACCTTGCTTTCTTCGTTGTTGTGGCGCAAGAGGGGATTATCGACAGAAAGGTATTCAAGCAGACCGCTCGGGACTGGAATTTCTTTCTTTTCATCCAAATCAAACGCTTTGCTGAAAACAACCCGGCCTTGTGTGTTAATAAATGAAATAAAATTAATATTAAGCTCGGTGAAGGTTTCATCTGGAAGGTTAGTCTTAACATAGTTCTCGTCATTGTCATCTATAAAGCGATATGTTTCATCCCAGGCGGCCCAGTCGCCCGCTTCCCTGTTTAATGCGATGATGTTGTCGGATAGCGCGTTTAGGATTCGCTGTACGTCCCGCCGGCCACTGCGCTGCTCAAGTTCGTTAAAACTTCCCAGTAGGATACTCTTCGTTACAGTGTACAACAGAATTACCAAAACAGTGACCGTTATACTGATAATCATCAAAGCCTTTTTACGCAGGGACATATATTTACCCTCTCCGGGAAATCAGAAATTCTGCCCAAAATACAACTAATATTGTTATCTTACGCCAGAATTGCTTGAAATTTATGATTGTTTTTTACGGCAGGAAGAGTATTTATCTTTTAATCAAAGATCGTCTTCGACAATGAAGCCTGTTTTTCCTCTAACAAAAGCCAAAAACGTAAGAATACGCCATAACATAATGTTACGGTTACAATGTTTAATAATGACAACTATATGAATTATAGGTATATGCTTG
>MVQK01000084.1 GCA_002067515.1 Pelotomaculum sp. PtaB.Bin013
AAACGGCCCGGGGATCTGGCGGCCCGCTACGGCGGCGAGGAATTTGCGGCTATCCTGCCAAACACGGATATGCAAGGGGCTGCAGCAATGGCGGAGATGCTGCGCAGCGGTATTGAGGCGCTGCAAATTCCTCATGCCAGTTCGTCTGTCAGCGCGTTTGTCACGGTAAGCGCCGGTGTGGCATCTACCGTACCTCTACAAGCCGGCTCCCCGGAAGAATTGCTGGCGGCGGCTGACAAAGCGCTCTACCAGGCAAAGCAAAGCGGCAGGAACAGAGTGGTATTGGGGAAATTATAAGAGATGAAAGACTCTGATAAGACCAAAAAACAGCTGATCAATGAATTAAATGAAATGAAGAGAAAAGTTGCCGGTTTAAAAACGCCGCAGCAGGTGGAAGAAAAACTTACCTGGCTGGCTTCTATGGTGGAGTTCTCAAATGACGCGATTGTCGGGATGAGTCTTGAGGGTATTATTTTTAGCTGGAACTCGGGAGCGGAGAGAATCTACGGATACAAGGCGGATGAAGTCATTGGCCGCCCTGTGTTTATCCTCGCGCCCAGTTACGGCGAAATAACAAGTAACCTTGAACGAATCAAGTTGGGGGAAAGGGTCGATTACTACGAAACCGTGCGCGTCAGAAAAGATTTTAGGCAGATTCAGGTTTCTTTGACTATATCCCCGATTAGAGACGCTTCAGGTAAAGTAATTGGCGCTTCAACCATAGCCCGTGACATTACCGGACAAAAGTTGATTGAAGAGAAACTGCGAACTAGTGAAGCGCGTTTCAGGGCGGTTTTCGAGGGCACGTCCGTGGGAATAACGTTAATCAACAGGGAAGGACGGCTTGTCGAAAGCAACCCGGCACTGCAGGAAATGCTCGGTTACAACGGCCAGGAACTGGCCAATATGGTTTTTGCCGAGCTCATTTACCCGGATGATAAAGTAAATTTCATTGAAATGTTTAACGATCTGTGGGCAGGCAGACAGGATAGCTATCAGATGGAAAAACGCTATGCCCGGAAGGTGGCAGGCTGGTTTGGGTGAGTATTAATTTCTCACTGGCCCACGACAACTTGAATGAGCCTTTGTTTATCATCGGCGTGGTGGACGACGTTACTGAGCGAAAGCGGGTAGAGGAGGCCATGCAGCAGGCCAAAGAGGCTGCGGAAGCCGCCAATAAGGCGAAAAGTGAATTTCTGGCCAGCATGAGCCATGAAATCCGCACGCCGATGAACGCGATTATCGGGATGGCCGAACTGCTTGGTGAAACACACCTGACTTCCGAGCAGCAAAAATATATCGTAACTTTCAGGTCGGCGGGTGAAACACTGTTAAACTTGATCAATGACATCCTCGATCTTTCCAGGGTCGAGGTGGGCCATTACGAGCTTGAAAGTATTGGTTTTAATCTTAGTAATGTGATAGAAAAAACCTGCGAAGTAATGGCTATCCGCACGCATGAAAAGGGGGTTGAGTTGGTCTGCCAGCTCATGCCCGATGTGCCCGTGGAACTGGTCGGGGACCCCGGCCGCTTACGCCAAATTATCATCAACCTGATTGGGAACGCCATAAAATTTACCGATAAAGGCGAGGTATTGTTAAAAGTTGAGCTTGCGGACAAGCAACCGCCCTTCTCCACGGGACAAGACATGCGGGAATGCCGGTTGCTTTTTACTGTCAGCGATACCGGCATCGGAATACCGCCGGAAAAGCTGGACGTTATTTTTGAATGGTTTACTCAAGCGGACTCTTCCACCACCCGGAAATACGGAGGTACCGGACTGGGTCTAACCATTGCCAAGAGGCTCGTGGAATTGATGGGCGGACGCATCTGGGTGGAAAGTGAAGTGGGAAAGGGGAGCACCTTTTACTTTACCATCCGCTTCACTGTTCAATCAGGGCAATCTAAGGCAGAAAGATTACCGGTTGTAGATATTAAAGGGGTAAAAACACTTATTATTGATGACAATGCAACTAACCGCTTGATTCTAAAAGAAACCCTCACCGCTTGGGGCGCGATTGTGGAAGAGGCGGAAGCCGGTCTAGCTGGCCTGGCCGAATTGAAAAAGGCGAAAAAGGCGGGTTTTCCGTACAACCTTGTATTGCTTGACTGCCGTATGCCGGTGATGGACGGGTTCGAGGTGGCGGAAAAAATTCATAACGATCCCGGCCTTGCGGGTGTGACGGTAATGATGTTAACGTCGGACATGCGCATCGGTAATATGGAGCGGTACCGGGAACTGGGGATCTCTTCTTGCCTCGTTAAGCCGGTTAAACGTTCAGATTTAAGAAACGCGATTGAAACCGCCATGGGCCAAGTGAAACTGCCAAAAGAAAAAAGTGAGCCTGATGAGACAACAACGGTTTTTGCGGACCAGCGCGCCTTACGGATTCTCCTGGTGGAAGATTCCCCGGATAACCAGTTGCTGGTCCAGGCATACTTGAAGAAGACCGCCTATCAAATTGAGATTGCCGAAAATGGTGAAATAGCCGTTGAGAAGTTTAAGTCGGGAAAATACGACTTGGTCCTGATGGATATGCAAATGCCCGTGATGGATGGGTATACGGCCACAAGGACTATTAGGAAATGGGAAGCGGAGAACCGCCTGGCGCCGACTCCGGTGGTCGCTCTGACGGCTTACGCGCTAAAAGAAGACGCGCGAAAGAGCCTTGATGCGGGATGTACGGCCCACTTGACCAAACCGGTCAAGAAGTCGATATTGTTGGAGACTATCAGGGAGTACTCTCAGGGTTAATATCCGGACCTGAATAAGACAGGTGATAAATGAATATTTCATGGATGCAACCGCCCCGGTGGGCGGCTTTTTATTACGCATCACTAATAAAGGTGTGTCCCTTTCTTGCTGCTTAGTGATGAGCTGCGTTTATACCCATAGTTACTATTTGCTCCTTTATTTCGTCACCAAACGCAAGCCGCCGTAATATTATAATCGTAATACTGTCAAAAGAAATAACAAGGTGAGGTGGGGATCGGATAATAGATGAACTTTATTCACCCGGGCGCGACAATCGGCGCGAACTGTGCCATCGGTTTTTTTTCGGTGATTAGCGAGGGCGCCTTTATTGGCTCCGGCACGTCCATAGGCAATAATGTTACCGTTTACCCGGAGACATACGTTGGCGAAAACTGCTTGGTTGGTGACAACTGCGTCATCGGCAAGCAGCCTCATCCGGCTAAAACCAGTACAAACCGCTTGAGTGCTCCTTTACACCCCTTGCGGGTAGGGCCGGGCAGCATACTTGGCAGCGGAGTGGTGCTTTATGCGGGGACCAGCCTGGACGAGGAGGTGATGGTCGGGGATATGGCCTCAGTTAGAGAGCTGTGTCTGGTTGGCAGCCGGGTAATTATCGGCCGCGGTGTGGTTTTGGAGAACGATGTGACGGTGGGGGATTATGCTAAAATCCAGACCGGCGCATACCTGACGGCGCATACCATGGTCGGCGCGGGCGCTTTCATAGCGCCTATGGTTGTTACTGCCAACGACAATTACATGGGGAGGACGGAAGAACGGTTTGCCAAAATTAAAGGGCCAAGAATCGGAGAAAACGCCAGAGTAGGAGCCGGGGCGGTTATTTTGCCGGGTGTGGCGGTTGCCGCCGAAACCTTTGTCGCCGCCGGCGCGCTGGTTACAAAAGATACCCTTCCAGGAATTGTTGTGGCGGGCTGTCCTGCAAGGTTCATCAGGGATGTTCCAAAGAGTGAAAAGCGGTAAGGGGGTGGAAGAATTATTGGATAATATTGACCTTCCCACACTGATTAAAGAAAGATTATTCCTGGTGCTGGCGACGATCATCGTTGCATTGACCGCCGGAGGATTGGTATGCATGATTTTACCGGCAAAGTACCAGGCCAATACAATTTTACGGCTCAGTCAGCCAGAAAACGGTTTTGCCGGTGATACCGGCGCCAATCGTATGGACTATAACAGTTTGATGATGTACCGCCAACTGGCGAGAACTTACTGTGAACTGGCGGAAAGTGAGCAGGTGCTGCAAAAGCTGTCCGAACGGGTTGAGCGTAAATTAAGTCCCGGTGACCTGAGGCGGATGGTTACTGTACGGAAAGTAAAAGACCTGGAACTGCTTGAGATCCTGGTAAGAGACACCGACCCCTACCGGGCGGCGTTTATTGCCGGCAGCCTGGCCACGCTTTTACAGCAGGAGGAGAAGGAAGCGTGGAAGATGAACAACCTGCGGATAATCATACCGGCTTCCCCCGATGAGCGCCGTGTGGGACCGAACATTTTCTTGTGTATGCTTGCCGCCGGTCTGGCCGGAATGCTAGTATCCTTCATACTTGTGGCTGTCATGGGATACCTGCGACTATGGCGGGAATAAAGTTCGGAATTGCCGGTTGCGGCCGTATAGCGAGAGTGCATGCTAATGAAATCGTAGCATTACCCCAGGCGGAACTGGTGGCGGTTAATGATATTGACCCATTTGTTTTAAAGAATTTTGCCTCTTATTACAACGTTAAAGGCTATCGTGATTATAAAAAGATGCTGGAAGAGCGGGATCTTGATGTTGTTGTTATCTGCACTCCGAGCGGCCTGCACGCAAAAATGGGTATTTTGGCTGCCCGGTCGGGCAAACACGTGTTGGTGGAAAAACCGCTGGCATTGAGCCTGTCGGATGCCGACATGCTGGTAAACACCTGCGAGAAAGCAGGAGTAATTCTTTCGGTGGTTATGCAAAAGCGTTTTAACCGGTTCTTTCAAATACTTAAATCAGCTATAGATGATGGGAGATTTGGGAAATTGAGTCACGCCACCGCCACGGTGCGGTGGAATCGTGACGAGGCGTATTTTTTAAACAACCCCTGGCGGGGCAAGAGGGCGGAGGATGGCGGGGTGATGATGAACCAGGCTATACACATTGTCGATATTCTTTCGTGGTTGATGGGCAGCGTCGAGTCGGTTTTCGCCTACACTGCCACGCGTTGCCGCCCTATTGAAACTGAGGATGTCGGAGTTGCGGTATTAAAGTTTGGAAGCGGAGCCCTGGGGACAATCGAAGCCGCGACTACTGTTTATCCGCGGAACCTGGAACAGACAATCGCTGTTTTCGGGGAAAGGGGAACGGTTGTGATAGGCGGGGAAAAAGCCGATACGGTAATGACCTGGCGGTTCAGTGAGACAAGAGAAGAAGATCAGATGGTGTGCCTAAAAGAGGAGGCAAAATGTTACATGGAACCAGGCCACCAGGCTGTTTTACAGGATATGGTGAAAGCAATCCTAACCGGCGGCCGGCCTGTTGTCGATGGCCGCGAAGGGAGAAAGGCGCTGGAAATCGTACTCGGAATATATCGCTCTGCCGAGACAGGGATGCCGGTAAATTTTAGATGAAAGTTACTACTTAAGGGTCTGTAGCCAGTAGTCAGTAGTCAGTAGAAAGAATTATTTTAGGGAAGGTGCCTTAAAGATGAATGTGCCTCTTTCGTCTCCCGACATTGGCCAGCGGGAACGGGAATTGGTTAATGCAGTGCTTGACAGCAATATTCTCAGTATTGGCCCCCAAGTAGAACAGTTTGAACGGATGGTGGCGGATTATCTGGGAGTAAAAGAAGCTGTGGCGGTAAACAGCGGGACCAGCGGACTCCATTTGGCAGTGCGTGGGTTGGGTATCAGCGCGGGTGACGAGGTGATTACTTCCCCTTTTAGTTTTGTCTCCTCCAGCAATTGCATGCTCTATGAAAATGCCCGGCCGGTGTTTGTCGATATTGATCCCTTGACGTTAAATATAGACCCGGAAAAGATAGAAGCAAAAATAACATCTAGAACCAGGGCTATTCTTCCCGTGCACGTCTTTGGCAGACCGGCGGACATGGGGCGCATCATGGAAGTAGCCCGGCAGTACCGGCTAGCTGTAATTGAAGATGCCTGTGAAGCTATCGGCGCCCGCTATCGCGAAAAAATGGTGGGCAGCGAGAGTGACGCGGCAGTGTTCGCCTTTTATCCCAACAAACAGATAACAACCGGTGAAGGAGGGGTTATTTCAACCAACAACAGCGACTTGGCTGGCTTGTGCCGGAGTATGCGCAACCAGGGAAGGAACAGTGTGGGCGGTTGGTTCAATCACTGCCGGTTGGGTTATAATTACCGTTTGGATGAATTAAGCGCGGCGCTTGGTGTAGCTCAAATGGAGTATCTTGACGAGATCCTGGCCAAGCGGGAAGCAGTAGCAATGGCTTATAACGCTAGACTGGAGCGTCTGGAAGGGGTTGCGCTTCCTTATCTGGAGCCAGGGATAAAGATAAGCTGGTTTGTGTATGTAGTGCGACTGGCGCCGGGCATCGACCGGGACCGGGTTATGGCGTACCTGCAGGGGAATGGCGTTGATTGCAGGCCATACTTTCAGCCAATCCACTTGCAGCCATTTTATCAGGAGAAATTTGGTTACCAATCAGGTGATTTTCCAAATACAGAGTTTGTTGCTTCCTCAACACTGGCGCTGCCCTTTTTCAATAACATTACAGAAAAACAATTGGATTATGTGGTTGAAGTGCTGACCGAAGCGATACGTCTGGATGCAAAAGGCAGTTGATCATCAAAATCGCCGCGTACGTATGCCCAAAGGTCACTTATTCACAAATAACGGAAAGTATAATTTCCTGCGAAAAAAGCCGGTTAGTTACCGGCTTTTTTCACTCCATTAAATAACGGGGATTGATCTGTTTTCGTTTTTTCCGTTACATTTACGTCAACGTCAACATCCGCGGGTATTTCGTAAATAATCCGGTTGTTCTCAGTAAGAAGCAGTTTTGGCGGTTGATCCGGTGTGTTCCCATTCAAAGTGATATCGATGACTTTGTACTTTGTCGTAGACTTTGTCACGACCATTTCCACATCTCCCAGTTTAACAATATCACCAACTTTGCTTCCAGCGGCAATTGAGTTTGTGCTTTTAACAGTCGATGCAGGCGTAGAGGTTGGTGCAGGATTTGGGATTGCGCTTGTGGCTGCCGGAGTAGTCTGATTTGCCGCTGATTGAGTGCTGTTAGTGCTTTGAGCGCCGGCTGAATTCGCCTGAGTCGATTTGTCGGTTTTCCCTGCTTTTTGCAAGTCTTCAATTTGCTTGGCATAGGCCTGCTTACTTGTTTCCATTTCTATAGAATTAGCGCTTGCCCCTCTCCATAAATAGACCCCAATTATGATGACAAAACCCAGGCACGCCAGCAATCCGATTAATTGAATCTCTTTTTTACTCAATAATGTCTAACACCTCCTTATTAATCCCTTAATTGAATAAGACCAGGAGCCTATTGAATATTTTATTCAGCAGTCAAAGAAGTGTGCAAGGATTGCTGAGAATGAATACTTTGTAAGTAGCTGTATTCAAAATGTATTGACTTGACTAAAATTCTTTGCTAAAATAACAGTACACTTGTTCGCAGGGTAAATTTTCATGATTGACCACTGGTTGTATATACAATAAATAAATGTTAAATTTGTGAGGTGTTCTTTCAATGATAAAGCTGGTATTGGATCCGGGGCATGGGGGGAAGGACCCGGGTGCTGTCGGCAATGGACTTGTAGAAAAAAATTTAAATCTTGAATTGAGTATGCGGGTAGCCGGGAAATTGGCTGATTACGATGCAGCTGTAACCTTGACCAGAAGTTTCGATACTGATCTTAGCCTGGATGAACGATGCGATATCGCCAACAATCTGGGAGCGGATTTATTTTGTTCTTTACATACAAATTCCGGTGGAGGCACCGGATTTGAAAGTTTTATTCACACAAGTGCCGGAACAAAAACTGAAAGCATACGCAATGTCATTCACGATATGATGGCTGACTATTACAATTCTGTCGGTTTCCGGGA
>MVQK01000085.1 GCA_002067515.1 Pelotomaculum sp. PtaB.Bin013
ACGCTACTCTTCGCGCCAGGAAAACAAGATGAACCTGGGCGGCGTGGTTGGCCGGGTGGAATATGAGGGGGATTTAGGCGAGTTTATGCCACTACTGCGGCTGGGTGAGTTGGTCCATGTGGGCAAAGGAGCGGTGTTTGGGATGGGAAAATTTATCATCTTTTCAGGAAAAATCTGTTGACATTCTTAAATCAACCTGCGATAATAAATTGAAATCAAAAATGTTAAAATTACATACAATGAATAATACTTACAGGATAAAATACTATTCTCTCGCAAGGTGAAAAATGATAATTTACGTTGAAGAGAGCGGCTTTCAGAAAAATTGGACCTTTGTGGCAGTTAAAATTTTTAGTGAAAAAAGTGCCAGGTCATCTGTAAATAAATGGCGACATTATGCTGCATCCATTTCAAAAAAATTTGTAGCGAATGAATACAAAGATTGCAAAACCCCTGATCAACAAAGACAAAAAATGTTGCATGAAATTTCGGTAAAGGGTTTTCAATTTTGGGTGGTGCATTTTGTTAATTATAGAGGTCATAAGAAAGACTATAGTGAAGCTATTGTAAAACTTCTCATGGACGTAGATTTAACTGATGTTAGCTTAATCGTTCTAGATAAAGTCGAGCGAAGCAAGCGGTATATGGATAAGCACATAGAAAAAATCAGAGAAGAGATGTTATGTCCGTGTAATGTTAGATGGGGACTTTCAGAAAAAGAAAAGGGTATTCAAATCGCAGATGCTATCTGTGGAGCTGCATCTAGGGATTTTAATAATATGACAGCTCCAAGTTTTTTTTATCTAATAAAACATCTTAAACAGGGAGTGAAAATAATTGTTAAATAATTTAGCATAGCCTTTGTGTCACGGGTGCCTTATACAGGACTTGCCCCGCACCTCTGCCCACATACTGCAGGCCGGCCATGCTAGTATTTAAAATTATAAACCTGTATGTAATATATTATACCTGATTTCTATTTGAGTTACAACTAACTCTTAATCCCGATAACAAGGGGACTGAAAAGTAAGGATTATTTTGTATGTAATTCTTTCCCGATGACAAGGGGACAAAAGATTTTTTTAACCACTCTTCGAAAAGAGGTGAGAAAGATACTTAGTTACACTGGGCATCCCTTTTTTGACGTCGGGCTGGCTATGGTGACCGTTTTTGCAGGAAAATATGATCCGAGTTCTGTAACGGAAGCCGATCTGGATTCAATGGCGTCTTTTATTGAACGCGAATATGCCCGGGAGCCGTTGAAATCTTTTCTTGGGGTAGCTTTTACTACCAATGCCTGGTTCAATCAACCGGCTTTTACTAAACAGCCGGAAAAACGCAGCGACTATGCCAGAAGAATTTTAAGAGGCTACGGCAAAGAGTTGCCGGAAGAAAGATGTGTGTTCACAGGTAAAGCTGCCACGGCAGTTGCCTTCTCGGACAAGCTGCCGCCCGGGCGGGCATACCGGCAGCACATTCCTTTGCTTACCGGAGAGGGAGTAATCAACTTTCATCCTGCGGGACACACTGGTCTGCCGGTTTCAGGTGAGGCAGCCCTGTGCCTGCAGGCTTTCCCTTTAGGGTGTGCCAAATGCGGCGGCAGGCTTTTAGCGGTTCACTCCGACAACACAGATATAACTTATGATTTCGCAGCTGAATTTTTTGGGTACAACCGGCAGGCTATGCTGTTGGCACAACAGGCAGGCAGCAGTAAAATGCCGGAGGCGAAAATGTCAGCTAAAACCCTGCTGATCCAAACGCTATTGAATATTGAACTGAGGCGGCGGGAGGAGGCTCTAGACCACCGCCCCTCATCCGTAACAGCCTACCACCTGACCAATAGCGGGCAGTCCAACCCTTTAGACGACCGGAATCCACCCCTGGAAATATATCATCTGCCGATTGAGCTTACGGGTTTTCTTGTTCAACTGGCCAGTCCTAATTACCGGGCTGAATGGAACGCTATTGCCGAACGGGCATGGCGTTTAGCGTTGCCTGGCAAAAAGAAAAAACGTGCCGCGGATGGTGAAGCGGAAGATACCCGCCCGAAAAGAAACTTTTTGTTTGAAGATTTATTCCAGTTGCCGGACAATGCCGGTAAGTTCATCCGTCGTTACTTCTTGCGTGTTCCGGCGCATGTGAAAACGGAGGACGACCCGCGCGGCTTCTATTCAATAAGAGACGAGGCCAGTTTGATTTCCTGGAAAATTACAGACCTTTTTTTAAGAGAGGTGATGAAAGTGGATCAAGAACGCATCAGGCAAATTCGGGATTTAGGTGACCGGCTGGCTGCGTATATCTACGGAGAAGACGACCGTAAGTTTTTTACCGCGTTTTACAACGCAAAAAATTACCTTCACCTGCGTAATACACTGATTAGAGCCAACCTGGCCCATGTAAAAAGAGGCAACCCGCCCCTGATCACTTTAGAACCGTTTATCGAAGTGTTTGAGGAAGGTTTTGAGGTGGAGCGACCGGACCGGCGCCTGGCCACTGATCTTGTTTTAATCAGAATGATTGAACAACTATACAACCTGGGCTGGCTGGGTAAAAATAAGGATACCTTGCATGAACTAAAAGATGACGATGAACCAGAAAAGGGGGATTTATAATGGCTTTTGTCACTGGCCTGTTACTTGTTGACGCGCCGGCGTCAGCGTTGAATAATCAGGGAAATATTCCAGGTGAACGTTATGACAATAGCACCGGTGTAAAATTAATCTGGACCAAAGAGGGCTATTATCCATATGTTTCGGCCCAGGCTTTCAAGTACTGGTTACGTACGACTTTGGAGCAGACTGGCTCGTGGGTATCCGCGCCTGTTTACCGTGAGGAAAAAATCGCCTATACTGACGCCAATCCGGTAAAGTATTGGGATGATGACCTTTTTGGGTATATGCGTGCCCATTCTAAACGTGAGTCTGCACGGGCCAAGCGTGAATCCGACCAGTTGCGGGCCGGTGAGACAGAAACCACAGACACAGTGACCAGGGCAGCACCTTTTAGAGCCGGCACTTTGGTTTCCATTGCCCCGGTCACTCCGACCAGTGACTTCGGGGTGATGTCACGACACGAAGGCGACCCTGTACCTCATGAGCACCAGTTTTACCGCACCACTTTAAAAGGTTTGTTTTCTCTGGACTTAAAGTCCGCCGGCACGTTCTGGTATAAACAAAAAACAGGTTTTCGCAACCTCGACGAAGTGCGAAAAAAAGAAGCGGCTGAGCTTGGCTTGTTGCATATGAAACAGGAAAAGGCGTATCGCTTACCCTTAGATGAGCGTATTAAGCGGGTTACCACTCTTTTTGAAGGAATGGCTACCCTGGATGGAGGAGCCAAGCAGACCCTGCACTATACCGATATCACACCTCCGGTGGTAATTCTTGCAGTGACCCGGGGCGGAAATCATGTTTTTGGTTACGTAATAGGGGGAAACAAGCGTGGCCTTCCGGAACTGAAAATCGAAGCTTTAGAAGAGGTTTTGACTGTCTTTAAGGAGGAAATTCTTTCTGATGTTTATGTCGGTTGGGTACGTGGTTACCTGGATGAAGAAAGAGAAAAGTTAGAAAGTTTTATTAATACACCAACAGGCAGTAGGGTACGGCTCAGCCATCCGCGTGAATCTTTCAGGGAATTGATAAAAGCGTTAGAATCACCGGAAAACGCGGCTTGGTTAGAATAGGAGGAGAAGATGGAGGTACTTAAAATCGTGGCGGAGGGGTTAACCACTTCCTTCCGGTACCCCCACTTTATGCAGGGTGTTCACCCAACTTTTGAAATGCCTCCCCCTGCTACTATTTACGGACATATATGCAGTGCCCTGGGTAAATGGGTGCCGCCTGAAGGGATAGAATTCGCCTATCACTTTACCTACCAGGCGAAATTTGATGATGTGGAACATATTCATGTCCTGACTCCTTCCAGTGGTAAGCTGCCGGGTACAAAATTCCCCAAGGTAACTGAAGGGTCGGTTAATCCTTTTAAACGAACTATCTTGTTTAAGCCAAAGTTAACGTTATATATCAATAGGCCGGAATGGAAAAGCGCTTTTCTCTCGCCTTGTTATTCTGTTGTCTTGGGCAGATCTCAAGACCTGTTTACCTACACTAGTGTCAGCAGTGTAAAGCTAGTTTCTTCTGCCGGAGCTTATTTTGAGCATACCCTTGCGCCGTATCGGATGGCGTTGCAGACCGGGCGAGGTTACGTGGTATTGATGCCGCGTTTTTTGGATTATGCTAATGGGCGTATTCCTTTTTTTGCACGTTACGTAGTATTGCACCGCCGGGTATATACGGAAGAATTAATAAAGTATCAGGAGCTAATAGGGGAGAAATATTGGGTTGACCCGGAGTCGCCGGAGGAGAAAGGCGCGCAACTCGGATTGTTATTTCATACATTTGTGGGGGATTACGATGACCAGCCTGTTATGGCCGGACTGGTTGGATGATATATGGGCAAAAAGCCCGGAAAAGGACAAGAACGGGGAAGACGGGGAAAGTTTAGCCCGGCACACATGGTTTGTATTACAAAAGTTATCCGAGATGATTGAGCTTCGCCCTTACCTTCCGGAAATGGTCGGTTTCCCTGGTTTGTGGCAAACCCTATTCTGGTCTTGTTTGCTTCATGATTTCGGAAAAGCGGCAAAAGGATTTCAGAATGGGTTGCGTGAGGGGCCGCGATGGCCGCACCGGCACGAAGTCCTTTCATTAGCATTCCTGGATTGGATTAACAAAGGTTTTAGTAAGGATGAAAATCTTTGGACGGCGGCAGCGATTGTTTATCACCACAAGGACCCTGACGAAATTACCTTTTTTTACCTGGGGAGCAAAGATTGTTCTGAAAATACGGTGGGAGATTTAACAGCCGGGATTGAAGAGAGTGTTCTCAAAGGGCTTTGGCAGTGGCTGGCTGAATGTATACCGACATGGATTGAAGAGTTAGGCCTTGCCTCATCCGGAGTAAAGATGGTGGATTTGGTTTCACGGGACAATGCCTTGAATCTGTTTATAAGTAAGGGTTCAATGAACATACGCGAGCTTTTAATGAATCTTCGGCGCTGGTTGCGTCAAACAAGCCGTTTGAGAAAGGATGTTCTGACTGTCGGTACATTGGCGTTACGCGGTCATATCATTTCTTGCGATCACACTGCTTCAGCTCATGCCGGTTCTTTATCTAAATGTCAATTGTACAACACTGACGAATTGTTGACTCAATGGGGATTATTAAAAGAAACATTATATTCTCATCAAACTGCTTGTTTAAATACGAGAGAATCAGCGATATTGATTGCGCCCACCGGGAGTGGAAAAACCGAGGCGGCCCTTTTATGGGCGCATAATCAGGATGATAGTGAAAAACCTATTTCCCGGTTGCTCTATACTTTGCCCTATCAGGCAAGTATGAACGCAATGTACGGCAGGCTAATTCAAAAGGGCTTTCCCGGCCGGGTAGGGTTGGAACATAGCCGCAGCGTGTTAGCGCTGTACAGACGTTATTTGGAAGAAGATTACGGTCGGAAGCAGGCAATGAAGCTAGCACGGTGGGCCAGGCAATTAGCTCGCTTGCATTACTATCCCGTGCGGGTATTAAGTCCATATCAAATGCTCAAAGGGCTTTACCGTCTTAAAGGGTATGAGTCCCTTCTAACTGATTTCCTTGGCGGAGTTTTTATTTTTGATGAAATCCACGCTTACGATGTTAAGCGCCTGGCAGCAATTTTAGCAACAATTAAATATTTAAGAAAAAACTTTGGAGCACGCTTTTTGGTTATGTCGGCGACATTACCTGGTTTATTGCAATCCAAGCTCGCTGATGCCTTGGGAACGAACAAAATTATCCAGGCTACTCCAGAGGTGTTTAGAAAGTTTCAACGACACCGCTTGCTGGTTCGGGAAGGAGATTTGCTGGAGGGAAGCTGGCTTAAACGAATCGCCAATGAGGCAAAGAACAACCTGAGTGTTTTGGTTTGCTGCAATACTATAATGAGAGCGCAGCAGGCCTATAATGAATTGTCCAAAGAATTGGCCAACCGTGTTGAAGTGCTGTTGCTTCACGGACGTTTTAACGGCCGGGACCGTTTAAGCAAAGAAATAATCATACAGGATACAAGTGGTTCACAATCCAAAGCCCGCAGACCAATTATATTGGTGTCCACCCAGGTTGTGGAAGTAAGCCTTGATATTGATTTGGACGTAATCTATTCAGACCCTGCCCCATTAGAGGCATTGATTCAACGTTTTGGACGTATCAACCGGCGCCGTTTGAAAGAATGGGCGCCAGTTAATGTTTTCACCGAACCAAGTGATGGCCGGCATGTTTACCAAGAAGAGTTGGTACTAAGATCTTTGGAAGTTCTCAAAAAGAATGCCGGAAATTTAATTAATGAAGAGGAAATTTCATGTTGGTTAGATGAAGTTTATCATGGCAAGGTCGCAGAAAGCTGGAATAACGAATTTCAAGAATCATATACCGAATTCGAAGCCAGTTGTTTGAAAACCCTGCGCGCCTTCGATGCAGATGAAAGCCTGGAAGAATTGTTTTACCGTGCTTTTGACGGTATGGAAGTTTTACCTGCTTGTCTTGAAAGCGAGTACCAGACTTTAATGTCAGCAAATGAACCGCTTGAAGCCAGCCAATTGTTAGTACCATTATCATGGCGACATTACTGCATGCTCAGAAGCAAGGGGTTTGCCTGGAATAATGGGCGTGGCCGGCCTAATATTGTCGATGTGCCATATAATAGTGAGGTTGGATTAATGAATAAGATATCTAATTAATCTTTTGGAGCTTCAAAATTATGAGTGGATATAATATGGTTCCGATGTTCACAATTACTTAATCGGCTTAGAATATCCAAAAATTTATTTAGCATTTGCAGTTGTTTCTCAATCTTTTGAAAGTTAACCATTTTGCATTTTTACCTCTCGGAGTCTTTTAAAAAACTCCTCACGATATTCACGGTAAATGGGCAGACAGTCGATATAATATTTTCGTACATACTCTTCGAAATCTGTTCTTTTTTCGTGGTTGTTGGAGAACAGCAGTATACCGCTTGTGGCGCTGTACTGTATGGGGAGGGGAGCTTTATTTAAGATTACTAAGTCGATGTTGTCAGTATTAAAAATCTTTTGTAGTTCTCCCAATAGGCTCATTTCAATCCGGAATGATTTCATGTCCGGTAAATCTTCATTTAATAACACTCCAACATCGATATCACTTAGGGGGGTCGGGCGTCCGGAAACATGGGAACCAAAAAGGTAGGCGGCGATAACCTGTGGAAAACAATTAGAAAGCGCTTTAAACCGTGGTAACAACTTCTCAATTTCAATGTTGGAGGACATTTTAAATATCAACGGATTCACCACCTGGCATGTTGATAAAGGATCATGCAGGGTAATTATATCACAAAAACAGAATGTCCGTCGTACCGCTATTTTTGATGAAATTAGAATTTGAATAATTATTTGCTTTGAGAAATCTTAATACAATCGGGATGTGATTGCTCTGAAAGGAATAGATGATTACATAAAAGATCTTGCCCGTCCGGATGTGCGGGTGAGGAGGCATGCGGCTTTTCAACTCCAATATTTCGGTCCGGGGGCAGCAGCGCCTTTGCGGGCGAGCATCCGTGAAGATCCGGATCACATGGTACGGCTTGGCGCTATTAACTCCCTGGGCTGGCTTGGCGATGATGGATGTATTGGTGACTTGTTGACAATTCTGCTTGAAGGGGATGAATTTACTGCTCAAGAGGCCGCTACGGTTCTGGGAGAACTAGGATCTGAATCTGCCCGCG
>MVQK01000086.1 GCA_002067515.1 Pelotomaculum sp. PtaB.Bin013
TACTGACTACTGAATTCTGAATACCTGTAAAGTTAACAGAATAAGTTAAATGCTGGATTGTGGTATCTGGTATAATTTAGAAGAAGAGGAGAGTAGGGTATGCCTAAGTATTATGAAGGACATCTATTAGGCCAGGGCCTCAAATTCGGGCTGGTGCTGGGCCGTTTTAACGAATTTATTACTAACAGATTGCTCGGCGGCACTCTGGACGCGCTTAACCGGCATGGGGTGGCGGAACAGGACATTGAAGTCGCCTGGGTGCCGGGGGCTTTTGAAATACCGCTGGCCGCCGGTAAAATGGTTTCCATGAAGAAATATGACGCGGTTATTTGTCTTGGAGCGGTTATTCGCGGTGCGACGCCTCATTTTGATTATATCGCTGCAGAGGTTGCCAAGGGTGTGGCTAAAGTGGGCTTGGATAGCGGTGTTCCCACCATTTTTGGGGTCATTACCGCCGAGACCATTGAGCAGGCCATAGAACGGGCCGGCACCAAAGCCGGTAACAAGGGCTGGGACGCCGCGGTTACGGCTATAGAAATGGCTAATTTATTGAAAAACATGACCGAGCGTTGACAAAAAAACTTAGACCCGGCTGCTGCCGGGTCTAAGTGAAAATAGTATATTGCACATTATATCGCACGCTGAACCTTGCCGCTTCTAAGACACCGGGTGCATACCAGCACTTTTCTCGGTGTACCGTCAACAACAGCCTTGACGCGCTGCAGGTTGGGAACCCAGGTCCTTTTTGTGCGTATGTGTGAGTGACTCATTTTAATACCGACGGTGATTCCTTTGCCACATACAGAACATTTTCTAGCCATAAGTTTTACACACCTGGTTTCTGATATCTAAACAAGTCAAATTTGCTTAGATTACTCTCCCGTCCGACGAAACGGGAGGCAGTGTCACAGGATTCAACTGCTGAGCTATGAACACTTGTTCATATTCCGGGTGGTTTACGTATTAAGGTTCACCGCCTGGCCTTGATAAGACCAGTTCTGCCCGGAAGGGGGTGTTACCCACCGCCTAGTTGATTTTACCTCAGCGCCCGACTTTCACTGCGTGTCTTTGCAACGCATCATCGGAAGTAACTGCTTAGAAACCTTTCCCTTTCTAGATTCATTTTACTAGACATTCATATACCACTTCCACTTCCTGATCTATTTTATAATAGAACAGATGTTCGTGTCAATGGTTTAGATAGTACTTCATACCTCCTTTAAACCACCTATACATTCTACCAAAAAATATTTTCGGCTGCAAGAGCAGTTCTTTACGGAATTGGTTATTATGGCAATATAGAGTAACACATGCTGATCTGGGAATAGTCAACTTTATTAGTAATGATCTCAGAGATTATTTCAAACTATTATAATTGAGTTATAATCAAGTTAGATGAACTTCATTGCTATCTTAGCAAAGTATAATCATTTAGTTATTTAATACTTCTTTTAGAGGATCTATATGTCCAATGACTTTTTGACGAAACCTGTTCAATCGTTAAAAACAATCGGACCACGGCGGGCGGCAATTTTGCAGAAAGCGGGGATCTTTACCGTAAAGGATCTGCTTTATCACTTCCCCAGACGTTACGAGGACCGCACCCGGCTGCGGGAGGCGGGCGCCTGCGCGCATGGCGAGACTGCTACCTTGCGGGGGACGGTGCTGGCCGCGCAGGTGATTAGGCCAAAGCATGGCCTGACAGTGACCAAGTTGGCTGTGCATGACGGCTTGGGGGTTTTTTACGCCGTTTGGTTCAACCAGCCTTATATCAAAAAAAACATTCCCGTGGGGACGAAGCTCTATGTAACCGGTAAAGTCGAAAGGAGTTTTGGAGCAGTCCAGGTGACGGTGGAAGAATATGAAATAGACGACGGGGGGGACAGCTTGAGCGCGGGGCGCCTGGTGCCGCTGTATCCTTTATCTGGCCGGTTGAACCAGCGCCTGCTGCGTACCGCTGTTAAGTTCGCCCTGGATGAATTGGACGGTCATTCCGGAGAGTTCTTGCCTGAAGAACTGTTGAAGAGATTTTGCCTGCCGCTTTTCCATGAGGCGCTGTCCGCAATCCATTACCCCGGTAATTTCGAGGATGCGGAAAAAGCCAGAAAACGCTTTATTTTCGAGGAATTGTTTCTCTATCAGCTCTCACTGGCGTTGTGCCGCAAGGACGTTGACGGAAGGGAAAAATTACACCGGTATCTTCCCGAGGGTGAAATTACAAAAACTTTTTTGGAAATTTTGCCCTATCGTCTTACCGCGGGGCAGGCCAAAGTGTGGAGAGAGATATCTCGTGATATGGAATCCTCTTCTCCCATGCATCGCCTCCTTCAGGGCGACGTGGGATCGGGCAAAACGGTTGTGTCGGTGTTGGCGCTGCTCAAGGCTGTGGAAAGCGGTCTGCAGGGGGTGTTGATGGCTCCCACGGAAATATTGGCCGAGCAGCACTATTTTGGCATGAAAAGACTCCTCGCTCCAATTGGGGTCGAAGTTGCTTTATTGACGGGCGGCATGCGAAAAAAAGAGAAAGATGAGCTGCTGGAGCGGGTTCTAACCGGAGAAGTCGCGGTGTTGGTGGGGACTCATGCCTTAATCCAGGATAATGTGTGTTTTAATAAATTAGGGATAGCGGTGGTCGACGAACAGCACCGGTTCGGCGTGCGCCAGCGGGCCGCTCTCCAGAACAAGGGATCTTGGCCGGACACCTTGGTGGTGACTGCCACCCCGATTCCCCGCACGTTGGCATTAACCCTGTACGGCGACCTGGATATTTCAGTGATTGGTGAACCGCCTCCCGGCAGGCAGCCGGTAAAGACCTACGCTGTGCCTCACAGGCTCCTGACCAGAGTGTACAATTTGATCAGAGAGCAGATCAGGCAAGGGCGGCAAGCGTTTATTGTTTGTCCCCTGGTTGAGGAGTCGGAAAAAGTCGACTTGCAGGCAGCCGTTGATCTGGCTGAAAATCTCGCCGGCGGCGAGTTCAGAGACTGTCGGGTCGGGTTGTTGCACGGCCGTATGAAAGCCTTTGAAAAAGAGGAAATAATGGCTTCCTTCCGGCGGGGTGAAATGGAAATACTGGTTTGCACCACTGTTATTGAGGTAGGTGTCGATGTGCCGAACGCTACGGCAATGGTCATTCTTGACGCCGACCGCTTCGGCCTGGCCCAGTTGCACCAACTCCGGGGCCGGGTGGGGCGGAGCGCTTACCAGTCCTATTGCATTTTGGTCGCCGGCCCGAAAACTGAGGAAGGGCGTGCCCGCCTGAAGGCGATGACCCGCACCGCGGACGGTTTCGCCCTGGCCGAGGAGGACCTGCGCTTGCGCGGGCCGGGCGAGTTTTACGGTACCCGCCAGTCCGGCCTGCCGGAGTTTAAAATTGCCGACCTCCTGCGCGACTGGGATATACTTCAGGCAGCACGTACGGAAGCCCTGGCTTGGATTAGCGAAGACCCGCATTTTCAAAAGCCGGAAAGCGCGGTCCTTCTGGATGAGGTGAAGGCCAGATTCGGTAGTGCAGGGAGCTTGGACCCCTTTATTTGATTTGCTCTATTACTTTTATCGGTTCGGAAATGTTGCCGAAACGCGCGTAATTCAACAGGCGCAGTTTTATAACTTCGGTAATTTCAGTTCCCCTGGGAATTAATAATCGCCCGTCAGAATCTTCAATATCATCGGCTAAAATCATGCCTGATAAAAGACTGCTCAAATCAATCGATCTTACAACGAATCCTTCTTCTATATTCAGTATATCAGCTTCCAGGGCGGCTAGGATGTCGGGATCATACCATTGACGCTGGCTGTACATTATATCAAAAGATTTTCCATAGGAATTGCCCGCAATAAGTAATACGTCAAAATCCAGAGCAACCTTTAGAATCCGGGCTATAAATGGGATTTCTTTACCTTGACGATTGTCCGCCGGCGCTCCTGTTCCGTCAAATTGTTTCATTTGATAAGCAATTCCTTCCGCTATGTCCTCCAGGCGCGGAATATTTTTAAGCAAGTCTTTACCCGTTTTGGGGTGCGCCAAAAACATTTCATTTTCACTTTCAGATAGGGTTAAACCTTGATATTTTTTTTGCAGAATCTCTACAGGGATTGTCACGCACCCGATTTGTGAAAGCATCGCGGCCAGTTCTACTTTCCACTTTTCTTTGACATTAAGGCGGTTTGACAATCTTCTCACAATTTTAATTACACGTGAAGATTGACTAAAAGCTACCGGATTTACCATGGATAAAACGTCAATTAGCAGTTTAATAGTGCCTTTGAGAGTATTATCCAAAAGTTCCCGCTCGGCCATGATCAGCCGGTACTGTTCTATCGCGGCCGACAGCGCGTTTATTAAGTGATCTGTAGGGCAGGGCTTGGTGAGAAAACGGAAAATGTTCCCTTTGTTAACCGCGTCTATGGTAGCCTCAAAATCGGCCTGTCCGGTAAGCATGATCCGGACTGTGTCGGGTGATGCCTGCCGGGCTGCGGAAAGAAACTGAACACCGTCCATTTCCGGCATGCGGTAATCTGAGACTGCCACGGCAAACGGTCCTTGTTCAAGAAGCGCGGCAATTCCTTTCGCTCCGCTATCGGCGGTTACCAGTTCAAATTTTTTGCGTAACAGCCTCTGGTAAGCGGAAAGGATATTATGATCATCATCCACCAAAAGTATTTTATTGTTCATGCATAAACTTCCTTTTTTGTTTTATTGCATAATTCCATCCATACTGCTATTTTGTTTGTTAGGTTTAGCGATTCTAAATAAGTTAAATCAATGCAATCTTCCTGCAACTCCAGGGCGTTGGCCACATGTACCGCTGTTAGTGGTGTAAATTCAACACTCATGGATTTCACCGGAGTATGGTGATAAGCGACTGATTTGACGACGGAATCGGAAAATCCCCATAACCCCAAAAGATATGCGCCCACTTCGGAATGTGATGTTCCCATGAGTTCGTATTCGGCGTCAACGAAATTTATCCTTTTTTCATTTGGCAGATGTTTTATGCCCTGGTTATATTTAGGAACCTGGCTTAGCAAGAGCTTACCTATGTCATGGAGCATTCCCGTTATAAAAGCTTCATCAGCGAGTTCTTGGTCGTTTAGTTCCAAGTAAGCAATACTCTTGGCAATATTACCTACCATTATGCTATGTCGCCACAGAGCCTCCATTGAGAACACCACTTCTGTTGTTGGTTCAATTGCGGAAAAAATGTTCACGTAAAGCACAAGCCCCTTGATCGTGTCAGTACCGAGTAAAGTCACCGCCTGCTGCGGGTTTGTTACCCTTTTCGGAAGACCGAAAAAAGCTGAGTTTACCATTTGGAGGACTCTCGCGGTCATTGTGACGTCTTGCGCAATAATATCACCGATTTTTTTTAGTGATGAATCAGGCGCCTGGATTTCTTTCAAAAGCATGGCTAATTTATCCGGCAGGCTGGGTAGATTAACTATTCCATTGATCAACCTCAGCAATTCTTCGTCTCTGACCAAGCCTTGCAATAAACAAGCCCGTTCTAATGTATATTTTAATGTATCGGCATCGCATGGCTTAATCAAAAATTGGTGAGTGAATTTTGTAGATCTTAAAATCATCTCTCTATCTGAATGTCCTGAAAGAACAATCCGTACTGTGCCGGGATAATGATTGGCGACTTGTTCGAGCAATTCCGCGCCGTCCATTTCCGGCATGCGCATGTCGGTAACAATAATATCGATGTGGTTATTTGATAAAATATCCAGAGCTTCTTTTCCGCTGCCGGCAAAAAACATTATCCAATTATCCCGTTCACTTCGCAGCATTCGTTTAAGTCCTTGAATAATATTCGGCTCATCATCAACAAAGATAATTGATTTTTTCATGATTTACTAACTCCGTTTAATTATTTGAGTCTGTTTCTGTTAACGGCAAACTGATGGTAAAGGTAGTTCCCTTTCCCAATTCTGATTCTACATTTAAATTTCCTTTGTGCTTATTGATAATAATATCGTGGGCGATAGCCAAACCTTGTCCTGTTCCTTTGCCTACTTCTTTGGTCGTAAAAAACGGTTCATATATCTTTTGAATAATTGATGGCGGAATGCCCGCCCCCGTGTCGCTGATGAGAATTTGTACGTGTGTGCCGGCATTTCTTGTTATTATGGTAATTTTCCCTTTCGGGGCGGAGTTTTTTTCTACAACTTCCTTTATGGAATGCGCCGCGTTAATAATCATATTTAATATCACCTGGTTAATTTCGTCAATGACGCATTTAACGAGAGGCAAGTTGGGTTCAAGAATGGTTTCCAGATCCGATACGTATTTCCATTCATTCCTTGATATAATGACAGTGCTTGCAATCGCCCGGTTTATATCGGATAATGTTTTTTCTTTCTTCCCGGGGTGCGAAAATTCTTTCATAGCTAATACGATTTGGCTTACTCTTTTAATCCCGTCGAGGGATTGCGCAATAGCCTGGGGAATCTCTCCGATAAGATAATCAATATCAATATCTTTCTCTTTCTGCCTTACTTTGGCTGATAGCTCTTTGGATACACCTTCTTCCTCGGCGGCTTGAATTAGTTCACGATAAGATTTCAAAACATCATGGAAATCTTGAAAGGCATCCTGTAGAAACCTTGTGTTGTCGCCGACATATTGCATCGGTGTATTTATTTCATGGGCAATCCCCGCCGCCAACTGTCCGATGGATTCCATCTTTTGCGACAACGCCAGTTGCGCTTCCAAACGTTTGCGTTCGGTAATATCTCTGAAAACTAAAACATTGCCAATATCATCCTTGTCTTTGATCCGGGAAACATTCAAAGTAATAATTTTTCTCGCGCCGTCTTTGGCCATTAGGATGATATGACTGGTGATATCAGTGTTATTAGGATTTTTGAGTATTTCTTCTAAAGGTTTGGAATAAACCTGTCCGGACTTTTCTTCGGCAAGATGGAATACTTTATCAAGAGGTCTGCCGGAAGCCTCTTCCTGCGTCCAACCGGTAATATCTTCGGCCGCTTTATTAACTAATTCGATGTTATGATTTGTGTCGGTGGTTATCACGCCGTCACCAATGCTGCGCAAGGTCACCGCCAGCTTTTCTTTTTCGGCGGCAATCGCGTCTTCATACCGTTTACGGTGAGTGATGTCACGAATAGACTGGATGGCCCCGACAAGGTTTCCTTCACTGTCAAAGAGCGGTGAAGCCATTGCCCAGAGGTAGGCTCCCTCTCCTTTGTTTAAAGAGGGAACAAATCTCTCCAGATAATATGTGGTCCCGATTATTTGAATTTGTTTGTTGTTTAGCTTTTCTTTATCAGTTAAAAAAATATAATCAATCAGGACTTTTTCCTTGCTGCCGAAAAAAGGAATACTGTAAGCTTGGTCACCTTTACCAAGAATTTCTTCTTTGGGTACACCCGTCATTTTTTCCATGGATTTATTCCAGGCGATCACTTTCTTTTCTTGGTTGACTACAAAGGTTGCGTCGGGGAGAAAGTCGATAATATCTAAAAGCTGTTGGTGTGCGGCACGCAGTTCCCCGCTTTTTTCCCGGAAGGCTTCTTCCGCGGTTTCCTTGGCCTGTTGCAATTCGTTCAGCAACAAAATTCGCTCGGTAACGTCATTTAATGTCCCGGTTATACCAGTAATATTGTTTTCCGCGTCAAAGGTCAAACAGGCGAAAATCTCCGTCCAGCGAAGGTCTTTCTCTTTAGTTACAAACCTCACTGTGTACCTGCAGAATTCGATTTTACGATCAATGAGATTTCTATAGGTATCTAAAGATTGTTGGCGATCATCACTATGAATATAATTA
>MVQK01000087.1 GCA_002067515.1 Pelotomaculum sp. PtaB.Bin013
CTTTAATAAAAGAAGTCGGTTATGAGGAAATAACCTTGTTTGATCAACGGACAAGAATTTCAAAAAAGATATAATTACAAAACAATAATTACGATTGTAGCACCTGATGAGTAAAATATTCATCGGGTTTTTTATTTTCATAATTTTATTTTTAAAAAAAGGAATTTTATCATTAATATAGAATTAATTGTGGTGGAAAGTGGTGGTAAGTGGATCGCTTTTGGCTAATGAGGTTGCCTGTCATGTTTATGGGAGAATACCAGCACATTGTTGATGCCAAAGGAAGGCTTTTTATACCGGCCCGTCTCCGAGAAGGCCTGGGAGATCTTTTTGTCTTGACAAAAGGTCTGGATGGATGCCTTTTCGCTTATCCCTGTCAGGAATGGCAGGTCTTAGAGCAAAAGCTGAAATCACTCCCCTTTACCAGGAGAGATGCCCGGGCCTTTGTTCGGTTTTTTTTCTCGGGAGCGACAGAGTGTGAAGTTGATAAACAGGGAAGAATATTAATCCCGGGCAACTTGCGCGAATACTCCAAGCTGGAAAAAGAAGCTGTTGTAATTGGTGTTTCGACCCGGGTGGAAATCTGGTCTGCTATTGAATGGGAAAATTACAAAACGAAGGCGGCTTCTTCTTATGAAGATATAGCTGAAAAAATTATTGATATTGATTTGGAGTTGTAAAAACGACAAAATTCAACAATTTAATATCCTGAAGTCGAAAAATATGGTAATATAAGGACAGTGGAGTAGTTTCATGAATTTTGTTCATGTTCCGGTGATGTTGATTGAGGCTGTCACTGGACTTAACATCAAACGAAATGGTGTTTACGTTGACTGCACACTTGGCGGCGCGGGGCATAGTGAAGCCATATTAAAACAGATCGGTCCCCACGGGCGGTTGATAGCGTTTGATCAGGACCCGGAGGCCATAGCTTATGCCAGTGAAAAATTGGCGCCGTACCGGGGCAAGGTGGAGTTGGTGCGGGCTAACTTCAAAGATTTGGCGGTTAAACTAAAGCAGTTAAAAATTGAATCTGTCGATGGAGTGTTGTTCGATCTCGGCGCTTCGTCACATCAGTTCGACGACCCGGCCCGGGGTTTCAGCTACCTGAATAACGCTCCATTGGACATGAGGATGAATCCTGAGCAAGAAATAACTGCCAGGGAACTTGTTAATAAATTGACAGTAAAAGAGTTGGCCCGGATCATCAAAGAATATGGTGAGGAACGCTGGGCATCCAGGATAGCCGAATTTATCCATGCGGAAAGAAGTCACCAGGCAATTGAGACTACCGGCCAACTGGTTGAAATAATCAAGAAAGCAATTCCAGCCCGAGCCAGGCGTAGTGGGCCACACCCGGCCAAACGGACTTTTCAGGCATTGCGCATAGCGGTTAACGGCGAACTTGAGGTTTTAGCCGGAGCTGTACGTTCTGCTGTCCAGGTTCTCGGTAACGGGGGAAGGATTTGTGTTATTTCTTTTCACTCATTAGAGGATCGTATTATTAAAGACCTATTTCGAGAACTTGCCGCGCCTTGCTCTTGTCCGAAAGAATTCCCGGTATGCGTTTGCGGCAAAAAAAAGGTTCTAAATATTATTACGACGAAGCCGATGGTGCCCGGACCTGCCGAATTAGAATGCAATCCCAGGTCCAGAAGCGCCAGGCTCAGGATAGCGGAAAAAATATTAAATTAGTAGTGATAAATCATTGTCACTTGCATCTATCTAATGGTGAAGCGAAGCTTCATGGGCGTCTGGCTACTGAATACTGACTACTATGGAATAATCTACCTCGGCATATGTTCAGTTGTTCTATTCTTCAGGGGGCGTGAATAAGATTGATTGTAGCTCGGGAGAAGACAGGCAGCTATGGTTTTTTTGATGAATCGTTTCAATCGAGAAAAACACGCAGGCGCAGTGCGGTTTTCAAAAGTGAAAAACTCGCGCTTACCGGCTTCGTTCTTGCGATTTTTTTAGTGGGTGTATTTATTACTTATTACTGTTCCCAGCTATTTACCCTCGGTTATCAAATAAACCGCCTGAATAAAGAACTGGCCGCCCTTCGCGTGGAAAATCACGGATTGGATGAGGAGATTCAACAACTGGTAAAACTGGATAATATTGAATACCTGGCTGTTCATAAGCTTAATATGGTTAAACCGGATGCTAATAATTATTTAGTAGTCACCGTTGCCGACCCGACTTCACGTGAATTGACTACCCAGTCAAAAGAACAGAACAGCCAACCGCTTGCCGTTTCCTGGGGTGAAAAAGAAAAAAACCGCTTGATTAAAACCTTTGATGAACTAGTTAACCGGTTTGAAAATAAAAACTGGCTAGAGTCAAGGTTACGGTTTTGGGAGGGGGCAAATGCAAACAACAAACATATTGATTCGAAAGAGAATAACCATACTGTTTCTAACAACCGTTGCTGTTTTCTTGTTTCTGGTTTTGCGTTTGGGCTGGCTTCAACTTGTTGAAGGGGACAGGCTGAGAGCGGAAGCTCTGGACATTCGAACCCGGGATGTACCGGTGGAGGCCAAGCGAGGGGCGATACTTGACCGGAACGGCAATGAGCTGGTGACAAGTATTAGCGTGGATTCCGCATATGCGTTTCCTCCCCAGATTGTTGATAAACGGGGAACAGCGGATAAAATAGCCGGTGCTCTTGGAATGGATAAGGAAGATGTGTATAAAAAGCTCACTCAAAATGTGGGCTTTGTCTGGCTAAAGAGACGAATTGACTACGAATCGTCCCAAAAATTAAAGGCGCTCAAAATAGATGGTGTCGAACTAGTGGAAGAAAACAGGCGTTTTTACCGCCAGGATAGTTTGGCCGCTCACTTGCTGGGATTTGTCGGGGATGACAACCAAGGTTTAACTGGGTGTGAAAGTGTATATGACAATGAACTGAGAGGAGTCCCCGGCCGTATCGTTATTGAGAAAGATGCCGTGGGAAGAAGCATTCCTGAAGCGGTGCACAAGTATATTCCATCAGTGCCCGGCAACAACCTGGTATTGACAATTGACCAGACTATCCAGTTTTTCGTTGAAAGGGAACTGGATAAGATCACAGAGTCCTACCATCCGAAATTAGCTGTTATGATCGTAATGAATCCCAAAACAGGGGAAATCCTTGCCATGGGCAACCGGCCGACATTCAATCCGGGCGAGTGGCAGCGTTATCCCCAGTCTGTGTGGGACCATAACCCGTCCATCTGGTATAATTATGAACCCGGTTCAACTTTTAAGATCATTACAGCCGCCTCCGCCCTGGAGGAAGGCGCTGTGAGAACGAGCGACACTTTTAATGACCCCGGCTTCATTAAAGTCGCTGACCGGACAATCAGGTGCTGGTACGATGGCGGGCACGGTTTGCAAACCTTTGAAGAAGTTTGCCAGAATTCATGCAACCCAGGTTTTATTACTGTTGGTCTGAGATTGGGAAAAGAAAAATTTTATAAATACATCAACAAATTTGGTCTCGATCAAAAGACAGGCATCAGCTTGCCCGGAGAGGAAGTAGGAATTCAAATTCCCGAGAATGAAGCCACCGACTTAAATATTGCCACGATGTCGATAGGCCAGTCTATCGCAGTTACACCAATCCAGCTGGCTTGTGCCGCTTCCGCGGTGGCTAATGGGGGAGTTTTGTTAAAACCCACGCTGGTTAAGGCGATTACCGACCCTAACGGAAAAGTGCTGAAGGAATTTAAAGCTGAACCGGTTCGCCAGGTCATTTCGAAAGACACCGCTCAAACCTTAATGAGATTGCTAACTAATGTGGTCCAGAAGGGAACAGGTAGAAACGCTTTTGTCGACGGTTACGGCGCGGCGGGCAAAACCGGTACCGCCCAGGTAGTAGGACCCGGAGGTTATGTTGACGGTAAGTATGTTGCTTCGTTTATGGGCTTTGCGCCGGCGGATGACCCGCAAATTGCCGCTCTGGTGATGGTGGCCGAACCCAACGGCCCAAATTATTTCGGCAGTCAGGTCGCGGCGCCGGCCTTTAAAGCGGTAGCATTGGATAGCCTGCACTACCTGAAAGTTCCGGAAAGGACTGAAATAGAAAAGCCTAGAGATCCTTTTATGTTTCAAGAACCTAAATCTAGGGTCGTAGTTCCGAATGTCGTGAATTATCCGGTGGAGGACGCTCAAAAGGTGCTGAAGAACGCTGGATTCGTAGTTCAGACAAGAGGTCAGGGTGGTTTTGTAAGCAATCAGGTTCCCAAGGGTGGTGTTGATGTTTTGAATGGCTCCACTGTAATTCTTGAATTACAGGAAATTGACGCATCCAATGAGGTTGCCATGCCTGATTTAAAAGGACTGACAATTAAAGAAGCAGGCAGTCTGCTTGAAAAGCTGGGACTTGTCTTAAGCCCGGCAGGCACAGGTTTGGCTATCGGTCAACAGTCGCCACCCGGCTCAAAAGTACCCAGAGGGACAACAATTAACGTTGAATTTGGTGAAAGCTTTGTGCAAACTTTGCATGACTGAGTCTTTAATAAATGTCAATAATGGAAATACTATGAAATATTGTAGGGCCTGACCATTCTTAAGCATTACAATTCCTATTTGGAGGATTCTTAATTGCTTTTGAGAGAACTGCTTGAAGCGGTTGATATCCGGGCTGCCGGCGGCAATCATGATGTCCGGCTTAAAGGAATAACCTATGACTCGCGCAAGGTGCGCCCGGGTTTTCTATTCGTTTCCATAAAGGGATTTAAATCTGACGGGCATGATTATGTGGGTCAGGCAATAAAGCGAGGCGCTGTTGCGGTGGTAATGGAGCGTGAGCTTGAATTGCCGCCGGATATCGCATGGGCTGTTGTTCAAGATACCAGGCATGCTTTGGCATTACTGTCAGCGCGGTTTTTTGGCGATCCTTCCAAACAGTTGAAGATGATCGGTGTAACGGGCACCAATGGCAAAACGACGACCACCAGCCTTATCTCTTCTATCCTGAGCTCATCCGGGGAAAAAGTGGGGTTGATCGGGACTGTTCATAACAGAATTGGAGCCCGGATTATACCTGTTAGTCATACTACCCCTGAATCGACTGATTTGCAGGAATTGCTTGGAAAAATGATCGTGGAGGGAGTGGGCGCCTGTGTTATGGAAGTTTCTTCTCATGCTCTGGCGCTAAACCGGGTAGACGGCTGCGAGTTTGATATGGCTGTTTTTACAAACCTCACCCAGGATCACCTTGATTTTCACCAGAGCATGGAAGATTATTTGGAAGCAAAATTGAAGTTGTTTAAGAGCCTGAACTTGCCTGGTGATAAGGGAATTATCAAATGCGCCGTGATTAATGCCGATGATCCGGCGGCGGAGCGCTTTGCCCAAGCTGCCGGTGGTTTAATTTACACCTTCGGCGTCAAAAATACGGCTGATGTTTATGCTACAGAGATCAATGTCAACGCCCGGGGTGTCAGTTTCAATATCGGTGGGAAATTAGGCAGTTGTCAATTAAATCTTCATTTGACCGGCCTGTTTAACGTATATAATGCGCTGGGCGCTTTTACTGCCGCGGCGGCGCTTGGCGTACCACAAGAAATAATCAAAGGTGCCTTGGAAAATGTTCAGGGAGTGCCGGGCCGCTTTGAACAGGTCGACGCGGGTCAGGATTTCACAGTGATTGTTGATTATGCCCACACACCGGACGGTCTTGAAAATATCCTTAAAACGGCCCGTCAATTAACCCAAGGGCGCTTAATCAC
Source organism: Pelotomaculum sp. PtaB.Bin013 (assembly GCA_002067515.1). GTDB lineage: Bacteria > Bacillota > Desulfotomaculia > Desulfotomaculales > Pelotomaculaceae > Pelotomaculum_D > Pelotomaculum_D isophthalicicum. The sequence goes on from MVQK01000087.1 coordinate 5,721, forward strand.
AGTATATGGATGCGGAGGAGACCGTGACCGTGGAAAACGTCCGATGATGGGGAGTATTGCTGCGAAATACAGTGATTTTCAAATTATTACTTCGGATAACCCGCGCACTGAGAATCCGGCAGTAATTATTAAGGACATTATTGAAGGGGTCCGGCCGTTGGCCCAAGAGGAGAATTATCTTGTGGAACAGGACCGGCGCAAGGCGATTGGCCTGGCAATTAGTATGGCGCGTAAGGATGACGTGGTGATCATAGCCGGTAAGGGTCACGAAGATTACCAAATAATCGGTACGGATAAGTTCCCGTTTGACGACCGCCGGGAAGCGGTTTTAGCAATTAAAGAATTACGCGGAGATAAGATGGATTAGAGCCCAAAAAACGAATTTAGGACCGCTGACTATGAAATCATTTCTAATAATTTGATGGGGGTTTGTATGAAATCAGCCACCTTGGGGGAAATAGCTCAAGCAATCAACGGTGAAATTATCCAGGGTGATTCCGGGATTGTAATCAGCCAGGTTTCTACAGATAGCCGTAAAATAGAGCCCGGCAGCCTTTTTTTAGCTCTGCGGGGAACAAGGTACGATGCCCACCAGTTCCTGGACCAGGCGGTTGCGGCGGGTGCGGGAGGCCTGGTAGTTGACCGTGATGTGAAGGTTGCCGCGAGTATCCCGGTTATTAAAGTATTGGATACGTTAGCCGCCTTGCAGGCCCTTGCCGCATGGAACAGGAAACGGTGCGGGATACCTTTGGTCGGGGTAACCGGAAGCACAGGGAAGACCACGACAAAGGATATGATCGCGTCTGTTTTAGGTACACGTTTACGCACCATAAAAACCATGGGTAATTATAACAACGAGATCGGTCTGCCGCTTACGCTTTTGAATATAGATGAAAGCAGTGAGGTCGCGGTAGTGGAAATGGGTATGCGAGGGCCGGGTGAAATAGATGCTTTATGCCGGATTGCCAGGCCCACCGGCGCGGTGATTACCAACATCGGGGAGACCCATTTGGAGTTGCTGGGGACAATTAGCAACATCGCCGCGGCCAAGGGAGAGATACTGGAAAACATAGCAGCCGACGGGTTTGCCGTGTTGAATGCGGAAAGTTCATTTATTCAAAGAGAAGCCAGGCGTTGCCGCGGGAAGGTTATTTTTTTCGGCATTGATCAAGAATGTGAGATAATGGCTAAAGATATCAGAGCAGAAAGTGGAGGGAACCGTTTTACCGCAGAAATTGCCGGGTATGAGGGGGAATTTTTTCTGCCGGTGCCGGGGCGGCATAATGTGATGAATGCGCTTGCCGCGATTGCAGTGGGAAGGGAATTTGGTCTTTCTATCGAAGAAATAGCAGGAGGACTAAAGACAGTAACCTTATCAGATATGCGCCTGGCAATTATTGAAGTGGGAGATATAAAAATTATTAATGATACATATAATGCCAGTCCGGTTTCGACCGGCGCGGCACTCCAGGTACTGAAAGAAGTGTCTTGTGGCAAAAGCACGGTAGCTGTTCTCGGCGATATGCTGGAACTGGGTTCCCGGGCGGTGGAAGGACACCTTGAAGTTGGTTCGATCGCGGCTGATTTGGGGGTGGACGGTTTGGTGGCGGTTGGTGATCTTGCTTCAGGGATAGCAGACGGGGCCGTGAGATCCGGCATGCCGGCAGGCAAAATTCACCGCTGCGCCGATAATCGAGAAGCGATAACAGTTTTAAACGGCATTCTCCAGGAAGGGGACGTTGTACTGGTCAAGGGTTCCAGAGGTATGCACATGGAGGAAATCGTTGAGAGTCTTGTTAATTTCCTGGGCAGAACTTGCAAGTGATTATAGTAGGAGGCTTTCATGCAAGAGTTGTGGATGGCATTCGCTGCCTCGCTGTTAATTACATTACTGCTTGGTCCCCTAGTGATACCCGTTTTACGAAAGCTAAAGTTCGGTCAGAACATTCGGGCGGACGGGCCCGCCCGGCATCTACAAAAAGCAGGTACCCCCACCATGGGTGGGGTGATATTTTTGGCAGGCGCGTCAGCGGGAGTATTATTTATCGCTCAAGGGGCGAGGGAT